>CAZSDE010000123.1:0-3856 GCA_964605435.1 uncultured Akkermansia sp. | reverse complement strand
GAATTCCGAGACCATGCGGCCCATGACCTGGGGTTCGCGGGCGACGGCGCGCAGGCCATTTTCCGCGAGTTCCGCGGGGAGGTTATCGAGGGCGCGGATCACGGCGGCCGGAGCACCGCGCAGGGCCGAGAGAGCGAGGACACCGTGGCGGGCCGACTGCCGTGCGACTGAGCGCATGAGGGCCTCGCCGCCTTCCTTCTGGGCGGCTTCGAGGATTTCCTGGATCGCCTTCGTGCCGCCGATTCCGGCGAGTTCCGCGGCAGCCTTTTCCGATGCCTCTGCAGTGCTGCGGCGGACGAGGGCTTCGGCGATTTCCGAGGCCGCGCGGGCCGTGGCCGACAGCTGGGCCGTGGCGGGGGCGGCGGTGCCGAGGAAAGCGAGCGCGGCGAGCAGAGACAGAGTTTTCATGGCGATGGGGGGCAATGCTTCAGGGCAGGGGAGGATTGAGCGACTGCTGGAGGGCGTCGCCTGCTGACGTCTGGCGTCGCTGGAGTTCACTGCTGATGAGTGTGTCGAGCCCATCCGGTCCCGTGAGCAGGGCGGATTTGGATTCCTCGAGAAACGTGCGGCACTGGGCCGAGATGCGGTCCTCGAATTCATCGGTCATCCACCAATCGACGGCAGCTCCGGCGAGGAAGCCACCGGCAATTCCGATGGCTGTGCCGACACCCGGGGCGACGGCGGTGCCGCCGGCAGCTCCGGCCGCCGCTGCCGTGGCCGTGGCTCCTCCGGCGGCGGCTGCCGTGGTGGCTGCGCGCGCCGCCCCCTGGGCAAGAATCGTGCGGATGAGGAGACGGACCGATTCCTCTGCGGCGATTCCGGCGGCGAGGCTGCCGGTGCCGATGGTGACCGACTGCGTGGGCATGGCTGCCAGCAATTGCTTCATGCGTTCCACGAGGTCCGAGCGGAATGCCGTGAGCTGCGAAGCCGGCAGACTGGCGTGGAGCGGCGAGCCACGCAATCCTTCCTCGAGCGAGGCAGCCAGTTCGTTGCGGCTCGCTTCCAGATCGAAGGCAAACTGCTTCATGGTTTCCATGATGTCCGCTTCGAGTCGTTCATCCGAGACCACGTGTTCGGCGAATTTTTCCTGCACGAGGGCAGCCGTCCATGAATGTTCCGGTTTGCGTTTCGCGGTTTCGACCCCCTTGCGGTAGAGAATGCGGAAGCGCATGCCCCAGCCGGTGAGGGACGAAGCGAATTTCGGGATGCCTTCCGCGTAGCGGGTGAAGTGGTCGTTGATCTGCTGGCGGGCGCGCTCGGCCGCCGCCTTGTCGCGGGCGTGGGCTGCCAACAGCAGCGGGGTGGCCGTCTGTTCGAGGAAGGCGCGGCGGGCGGCCGCATCGATTCCGCTGTCCTCAGCTGCCACCGGAGCATGTGCCGTCCGGCGGACTTCCGTGAAGATGATGGCGGCCACGGCCATGAGGACGAGTGAAGCCGCGATTCCCATGGGAACCGCCGCAGGCCGTCGGGTACGCGGATCGGGTGGCTTCATGATTGCTGGCGGGTCGCCTCGGGGCTAAGCGGAATGATAACATTCAGAGGTGATGCCCCGCAAGCCGATGCTGACGAACCCGATTCCCTTTGCCGCCGCCCTGCTCGCGGGGGGTCGGTCCCTGCGGATGGGGCGGGACAAGGCGCGGCTTCCGTGGGGCGGGGAACCGTTGTGGCGGCATCAATGGCGGACGCTGGCCGCGCTGGAACCATCTTCCCTGTGCCTCTCTTGCCGGACCGTGGACGATTTCCCCGACCTTTGCGGAGGACGGGCCGTCGCCGACGTGTGGCCCGAGGCTGGACCGGCCGGCGGGCTGGTTTCGTGCCTCGCCGTCATGGAGGAACCTCTGCTGGTTGCGCTCGGGGTCGACATGCCCGCCATGCCATCGGGTTTTCTCCACGAACTCCTGTCCTGCGCCCGCGTCGGCCGGGGCGTTGCCGTCCGCCAGCGCGACAGCACCGGACGGGCCCGCTGGGAACCACTCGCCGCCGTCTGGCCGCGCGAAATCCTTCCGCTGATGGAATCGTCCCTGCAGTCCAACTGCGGAAGTCTTCAGAAAATCCTCAACTCAGCGGAAGCAGCCGGCCTCATGCTGGCATGGGATGATCCCGTGCCGGCCGCATGGCTGGCCAATGCCAACACGCCAGATGACTGGGAAGACCTGCAGCGCGCGAAGCCCTGATGATTTTCGCGAGGCTCCTTTGGGATTGGAGGATTGACGCAGCTCCGGGAAATCCGGTATCCCTCGGCGATGAAAACAGTAGTCTGCCGGTTGATGACTCTGGACCCGGAGCGGGCGAAACTTGCGCTGCGGCGCAGTCTGGAACTGAACCCGGCGAATGCGGAAACCATTGAGACAGTGACAAGGACGCCCGTGGGCCGCCGGGGCGGTCCGCGCCGCCTGACGGTCGTCACCGCGAACCGCTGGCCGGTGTGGCAGAAGCGGCTCACCGTGCAGTTCCTCGACACCAATTCCCGGGCACTGCGCCGCCGTATTCTGGCACATATGAATGCGTGGAGTCCGTCGGTGAACATTCGTTTCGTGGAAACAAGGGGGACCGGCGAGGTAAGGATCACCCGCAGCAACGACGGGCATTGGTCCTATGTCGGCACGGAAATCCTCGGAGTGGACGCCGACCAGCCAACCATGAACCTCGATGGCTTCACGATGGAATCGCCCGAGGAAGAATACTGCCGCGTCGTGCGCCATGAGGCGGGGCATACGCTGGGATTCGATCATGAACACCTGCGGGAAGACATGGTGGGACGCATCGACGTTAGGAAAGCCATTGCATGGTACGACCGGACTCAGGGATGGACGGCCGAAGAAACGACCGCGCAGGTGCTCACCCCGCTCTCGAAACGGTCGGTCATGGGCACCCGCGAAGCCGACCCTCTTTCCATCATGTGCTATCAGGTCCCAGCCGAAATCACGACCGACGGAGTGGCCATTCCCGGCGGCCTCGACATCAGCAAACGCGACCGGTCGTATGCGCGGAGAATTTATCCGAAGCCGGTCAAACCCTGAGAGCCTGCTGAAAAACCGGGCCCGGCAGCCGATCCGCGATCGAGTGGTGGCTGGTCCCATCGCTCGCTGCTAGTGTGGCGGTTATGAAGAGGATTTCCCGCGGTCAGGAACAGGGTCCCGTGACCCTTGCAGAGGCGAAGGCCATGGTGGCGAAAGCACCTGCGGTGCGCTCAAGGGCAGCGGGAGCAAAACGGCGGGCGGCCGTCCGGGGCGACGCGGAATTGCCGGAAGCGGCTTCTGCCGCAACGGTGGGCCGGGAACGGAGGAAGTTTGCACGGGAACGTCAGCGGGAACTCGCCGAGCGTGCCAATTCCTATGCGGCCGTCATGTCACTGATGGTGTCGCGTGGGGTCCGGGGATTGCCGGACGACGTGGTTGAGGACGCAGAGCCGAAGGGAAGGGGTCGCCGCAGGGCGGCAGCCGCGCGGGCCACTGGCTCGGGCCCGCTGCGGATCTTTGCCGAGGGGGATTCGTGGTTTGATTACCCTCCCTTTATGCTGAAGGGAGGCATCATTCCCCGACTGGAGCAGCGCCTAGGCGTTCCCATTCTCAATCTGGCCAAGGCCGGTGACGAAGTCCGCTACATGCTGGGCGTGGAACAGCGGAGACTGCTCGCCAAGCACTTCCGGGAAGGCTGCCCTGCCGGCGGGCCATGGGACGTTCTGCTGTTCTCAGGCGGCGGCAACGACATTGTCGACAATCCAATGGCGCTCTGGGTGCGTGATTACGCCGCAGGCCGCGCCGCGGCTGAACTGGTCCACAAGGAACGCTTTGCCGCTGCCCTCGCTCTCGTGCGCGCAGGCAATGTCGCCGCCGCGATCACCCTGGCCGGCGCC
>CAZSDE010000122.1:0-8591 GCA_964605435.1 uncultured Akkermansia sp. | reverse complement strand
ATCGATCAGCGAGATGAGATCGAGGGCGGCCGTACCCGAGTAACCGTTGATGTAGCCGTCCTTCGGGCCGTTCGCTCCGCCCGTGAGGACAGCCGTGGCGCTGGCTCCGTTGCCCTTGTCCCATTGGTCGACGAGATTCACGACCTGCTGGCTGGGCAGTCCGGCGTCGATGATGAGTTCGGCGCGGAAGCGGTCGGTCACCTCCATGTTCGAGCCTGCGCTCGTGTCGGCGACATTGAATTTTGCGCTGAAGCTGACGGCACCGACCGTGGAGAGGTCGATGATGCGGGAGGCGACGACGGCGTCGGTGGCGGTGCCGGCATTGGTGGTGGTGGTGCGGGCGAGGAAGTCATTGGCCCATGGGGCGTCACTGGCGACCGTGGTTAGGTCCTGGAGCGCTCCGAAGTTCGTCTGACCGATGACGAACTCGATCGGTGCATTGATGAGGGCGGTCTGGTTGACTTCCGGGTAGCTCACATCGGCGATGGTGACGCTGAAGGGGGGGAATCCGGCTGGGATGGTGAAGCGCACCGGAGCGTTGCCATAGGTGTTGCGTGAGGCGGTGGCTCCGCTGACCGAGAAGCGCGGGCCGCCGTTTGTGCCATTGACGATGGCATCGAAGCTGATGGAGCCGTCGCTGTTCTGGGTGATGTTGTTCGGGGCTGAGAGGGTCAGGGTGGGAGCCGGCGGGAGGTTGACCGTGAAGGTCTGGGAAACGATGGCGGGATTTGCCTGATCGCTCAGCGACACCTGGCGCGGGCCATTGGCGATGGGGTAGGGACCGAAGACCACGTTCGGCGGGGAGTAGGGACCGGTGCGTGGAGGGGAATCATTGCTGACCCAGTTGACGCCCGTGAAGTTGACCGCGTTGACTGTGAAGGGAGCGGAGAAGCCGTCGTCGTCGGGGGTGTCCGTGCCCCGGTTGTCGAGGAAGGGGGCACCGGCTGTGCGGACCGCGATGGACGGGCCTGGGATGGAGAATTTCACATCGCTGACGACGAAGGTTTCGGCGGGCGAGTTGCTGTTTCCGGTGATGCGGACCTGGACTTTCGATGCCGTGGCCGGGACGACCGCGTTGAAGAGGAATTCCCTGGTGGTATTGATCTGAGTGACGTCCGGGAGTTCGAGGCCGTCGGTGGCGGCTCCGGTGAGGAGTCCGTCGCCGTTGACATCGGCGGCCCCGAGAGCGCTGACTACGACTCCGTCGATGATGAGGTCGAGGGCGAAGGAGTCGGCTGCTTCAAAGCCTGAGGAGGCTCCGGCTTCGGCGACGAGTTTGGCGGAGAGTTCGACTGCCTTGCCGCCGCCCGGCATGGTGAATTCCTCCGAGAGGACGATGTGGTTTGCCTGGGTGGCACCGCTCTGGCGGAGGGTGCGGGCGGCTTCATCGGCGACCCATGCGGTTGGAATGGGTGCAGTGGAGACGACCGTGCGGGCCGGGGTGAGCGCTTCGTTGGTCCCGAAGACGATTGGCGTGCGGACATTGAAGGTTGTCGTGCAGTTGGCATCTGCGGCATCGCGGACCGTCACGCGCATGAGGCCGTTTTCGGCATTGGCGATGGGGACGCCTGCGACGTTGTGCGCCGATCCGTAGGGACCGGTGATGAGACCGGCGAGGCCTGCTGGGGCGGTGGTGATCCAGCCGAGGGGGCTGAGGGGGCCGGTGCCTGCGATGGTGGCGGCGAAGGAGACCGTGTCGTCTGAGGGGTCGGCGAGGTTGCTGCCGGGGCTGCGGGTGCCGGGGGCGGCCGAACCATTGATGGAGCATGTCGGCGCTCCGCCGGGAGCGACCCGGAAATTATCGAGGTGGTAGGAAGCGTCTGTGCCCGAGGAATTCTGGTCGGCCCAGATCATGTAGAAGCTGGCACCCGGGGCGAGGGGAGCCGGGAGGCTGATGACGGCGTTGACGGCTTCCGGGGCGTCGAAGGTTCCGGTGGTGTCCTTGCTGAGGGAGGGAACCGGCTGCCATGAACCAGGGGTGCCGGTGACGCTCCAGAAGGCGCGGAAGCCCTTGATGGTTTCCGATGCCGTATCGGTGGCCTTGGAGTAGTCGTAGCTAACGGTAACCGTGCTCAGGGGTGCGGCCGTTTCGTTGGAAACGGTAGCCATGAGGAGGATGTAGTCGTTTCCGGTCGGGCGGGTCTGGAGGAAGGTTGTGCCGTTGGCATTGGCTCCGGTATTGAAGCGCGCGACGCCGCTGGTGCTGGGCGGGAAGGTGCCGGAGCTGCCGAGGACCGTGGTGATGGTGGTGGCATTGGCGGCCGCGATCACTTTGGCGTCGAAGGCTGCGTTGTCGAGGATGGTGCCATCGATCCCCGTGCCGACACTGAGGGTGCTGAAATCGGCTACTGCCGGGACGGCGGGAAAATCATAAACGGTGGGGGGTTCCGTGATATTGACCGCGGCATGGAGCTGCGGGAGCGAGAGCAGGGCCGCGAGGGGAGCCCATGAGAGGGAGAGACGGGATGATTTCATGGTTGTTTTGGTGATGTTGGTCTTTGGTTGGAACGTAAACGAGAGGTGCGATGGAGCGCGGCCGTCCGGACATGTACCGGTGGCTGACAAACAGGGGGAACTCAGGATCGCCCGAGCGTGCGGTCGGAGGAATTCCGCATGCCCGGGGTAAGACCTGCCAACGAACCTTAGAAAGGAACGGAAGACAAATGAAAACGAGATGCGGTTGGCGTCATGAAGATTTCATCATGCCTTCAGATTGGGCGCGGATGCGGGGCTTGCGGGGAGCGGAGGATGCGGGCATCCGGGATCCATGAGAAACTGGATGATGGCAGCTTTGATGATGGCTGGGTTGGTTGACGGGGCGCTGGCGCAGAAGCCTGTGAGTGTTCGTGCACCGGATGAGACGATTCCGCTGTGGGCCGGCAAGCCGCCTGGAGGCTGGCAGGCTGCCGGGGCTGAGGTCCGGGAAGAGAATCCGCACATGGGAGGGATTGTAGCGCTGAAGAACGTGGGTGATCCGTCGCTCGCCTACTTCCGGCCGGCGGGGACGGCGCGCGATCAGGCGGTCATCATCTGTCCGGGCGGGGCGTATCATCTGCTGGCGTGGGATCTGGAAGGAACCGAGGTGGCGGCTTGGCTGAGCGGGCAGGGGGTGCATGCGTTCGTGCTCAGGTACCGGTTGCCGCGGGCCGGCGATGCGGACAGGCATGCGGCGGCGCTTGAGGATGCGCAGCGGGCGGTCAGTCTGGTGCGGCACGGGGCGGCGGCACGGGGGATTGCATCCGACCGGATTGGGATCATGGGATTTTCGGCAGGCGGGCATCTGGCGGCATTGACGGCCGATCGCGGGTTGGAGCGGAGTTATGCGGCGGCTGACGGCATGGATGCCGTGCCCTGCCGTCCGGATTTTGCAGCGTTGGTTTATCCGGCGTATCTGCTGGCGGATCAGAATGCGCCGGGCGGGGCTGGGGTGAAGGATCCCGAGGGAGGGGTGACGGGAGTGAGTCCTCTTTTCCGGATGGCGGCGGGATCGCCTCCGGTTTTCATGGTGCATGCGATCGACGATCCGGTGCCTGTGGCCAACTGCACGGCTTATCTTCTGGCGATGAAGTCCCGCGGCATTCCTGCGGAACTTCATGTGTATCCCGATGGCGGGCATGGCTACGGACTGCGGTCGACGCTTTCCGTGCGGACATGGCCCGAGCGTTTCTCCGAGTGGCTTGGCCGGGTGCCGCGGTCGGTTCCGGCGGTCCGGGACGCGGAAAAACCAGCGGAGAAGTCAGGTCAGTAGCGAGGGACGGCGGGATTGATGGTTTCGGACCAGAGGTCGATGCCGCCGGCCATGCTCCATGTGCGGGGGAAGCCGCGTGCGCGCAGCCATCCGGTGGCGCGGGCGCTGCGCATGCCGTGGTGGCAATGGATGACGATGGCCTCGGCTTGGTCCGGGAAGCGGGCGGCGGCGGTTTCGGCGAACGAGGAAAGCGGGACGAGTTCCGCGCCGTCGAGGTGGCAGACCTGCCATTCGTCGGGTTCGCGGCAGTCGATGAGGCGGAATGGTGTTCCTGCGGCGAGGAGCGCCGCGACTTCGGCGGGGGTGATTTCGAGTTCGGATTCCGGAGGAAAGTTCATGGGGCGTGGACGTGCTGTCAGGATGTGGGCTGGGGACGGCTGGGCTGTCAAGAAAGCAGGGGGTGGGCGGGGCGGACGCTTGCGGAGGGCCGTAGAGCAGTCATGGGGAGAGAGAAAGGATGCGCGCTCTGCTTTTTGATTTTGATGGACTCGTGGTCGACACCGAAACGGCGATCTACCATGCGTGGCGGGAATTGTATGAAGATCACGGGCATGACCTGCCGCTGCCGGTCTATGTGCAGTGTGTTGGCAGCACCTTTGGTCAGTACGATCCCATGGCCGAGTTGGAGAAGCTGACCGGGGGGCCAGTGGCATGGGACCGGGTGCTGCCGAAGAAGGAGGCGAGGATTCACGAACTGCAGGCGGAACTCGACACGATGCCGGGGGTGCGGGAGTTGCTGCTTGCGGCCGAGCGCGGGGGAATTCCCTGTGCGGTGGCATCGAGCAGTCAGCGGAGTCATGTGTCGCGCTGGCTGCGGAGAACTGGGCTTGAGGGAGCCTTTGCGGCGGTGCTGACCCGGGATGATGTGGCGCGGGCCAAGCCGTTTCCGGATTTGTTTCTGGGTGCGGCGGCGGCCCTTGGGGTGGCTCCGCGGGATGCCCTTGTGCTGGAGGATTCGCGTAATGGGCTGCGGGCCGCGCTGGCGGCAGGGGTTCCCTGTGTGGTGGTGCCATCGCCGGTAACGCGGGGATCTGATTTCGCGGGGGCGGCGGCCATTCTGGAAACCCTGCATGAAGTGACACCCGGCGTGCTGGCTTCAATTCACCGATCCGTTCCCGATTGAGCTTGCCAGCGGGGGCGCTGTCGTTAAGAAATTCGGCAGGAATCCGATGAAAGCGAAGCCTCAGCAGCAATGACTGAACCCCGGCATGAGAGGGCGCTGGTCAGCGTCCGTGCCGCAGTAAGGGAAAAGGCGAGAGTGAACGTGTTTGCGCGTTCGCATCGGATCGTTGCGGGGGAATCACTCAGTTTTGACCGTGAGGAAACCGTGCCTTCGGGCGTGGAGCATCTTCTGACCGCGGTCGCGTCCGATCTGGTGGCAGGCTTTGCAAGGCTGGCGCGGAAGCGGAGGGTGGTGATTGATGGACTGGAGGCATCGCTGCAGGCTGAAGTGGACGGGGCGCTTGTGTGGCTGGGAGTGGTGGGAGAAAGCGGTGAGCCCCGGCTGTGCGCCGTGAGCGGGACCCTGTATATTTCCAGTCCGGCCAGTGCAGTGGTGCTGGAGGAACTATGGAAGGACGTGTGGGCGCAGGCACCGGTGTGTGCGGCCCTTGCGGGGGCTGTGCCGATGGACGTCCGCCTCGCCATGACTTCCTGAACTTCCTGACGATGCCCTTTCCGACAAAACACTTCCCGCAACCCCAACCCCAGAAAACGCCATGCATGTCCTGACCACTGAAGAAGCCGCCGTCGTGGCGCGCGCCCGTGAACTTGCCGATGAAGTCCTTGCGCCGCATGCGGCGTCCGTGGACTCGGAAGCAAGGTTTCCGGTCGAATCAATGGCTGCGCTGGCTGCCGATGGATTTTACGGACTGACCATTCCGGCGGAATTCGGGGGCATGGGTCAGGGCCTCGGGGTGATGGCGGCCGTGCTTGATGAACTGGCGCAGCGCTGTGCCTCCACGGCCATGGTTTACATGATGCATCTTTCGGGGGTGCAGTGCCTGCTCGCCGAGCCGGAGAAAATGGGAGGGTATCTGCGGGACGTTGCCGAGGGACGGCATCTCACGACACTGGCCTTTTCCGAAAGCGGCAGCCGCAGCCAGTTCTGGGCACCCGTTTCCCGGCTCACGGCCGCCGCGGACGGGGTTGTCAGCCTGACCGCCCGGAAAAGCTGGGTCACCAGCGCGGGCATGGCCGACAGCATCGTGGCCAGTGCCGGATCGCTCGACGGCAAAGGAGCCAGCGTCCTGCTCGTCCTGCAGAACGACGAGGGACTCGACATCGCAGGCGGCTGGGACAGCCTCGGCATGCGCGGAAATCAGAGCAATCCCATGAGCCTGCAGTCGGTCGAACTACCGCTCGCCGAGCGACTCATCGGCGGGGAAGGGCAGGGAGCCGACATCATGCTGGGCCGGGCTCTGCCGGTCTTTCTGATCTGTCAGGGAGCCATTGGCACCGGTCTGGCCGAGGCTGCCATCGGGGCCGCGCGGCGGCACATCATGGGCCATGGGTTCGAGCACACGGGAACCGGTCTGCGCGACCTTCCCAATCTGCGGGCGAGCCTCGCCGAGATGCGGATGGAAACCGACCGGGCGCGGGCGTATCTGGTGGCTGTGCTGGCGAAGGCAGGGGCGGGTGATCCCGATGCCATGCGTCTGCTGCTTGGTCTCAAGGCCGTGGGCGGCGAGACGGCTGTGCGCGTCTCCGACCTCGCCATGCGGGCCTGCGGCGGCGCGGCCTTCTCCAAGCATCTCGGACTCGAACGGGTGTTCCGCGACTCCCGGGCGAATATTGTGATGGCCCCGACGACCGATCACCTGCGGGAATTCATTGGACGGATTCTCGTCGATCTGCCGCTTTTCGGCTGAACCCAGGCACCGCCCGTGGAACCGAACGTCACTATTTGCAGCACATGAGCACAGAGAAACCCGTCATTGTCGGAGCGGTCCTGTACGACCCCAAGGTCTCGGTCATCTGGGACATCATCCGCGATTTCTTCGAGGCGCGCGGCTGCCCCATGGATGTCGTTTTCTACACGAATTACGAACTGCAGAACGAAGGATTGCTCAGCGGGCATCTGGACATTGCGTGGAATTCCCCGCTCGCGTGGGTTGATGCGCAGCGGCGTTCCGGAGGAGGTTGCCGGGCCATTGCCATGCGCGACACCGACCGTGACCGGGTTTCCCACCTCGTGGTGCGCAAGGATGCGGGCATTGCATCCATCGGGGATCTGCGGGGAAAAACGGTGGCCTTCGGTGCGAAGGATTCGCCGCAGGCCACCCTCATTCCGCAGGGATTCCTGCTGCGCCATGGGCTGCGTCCCGGCGATGACTACAGCGTGCAGCGGTTCGATATCCTCGTCGGCAAGCATGGCGATCACATCGGCGGCGAAAAAGAAGCCTTTCAGAGCCTCAAGGCCGGTTCCGCACAGGCTTCTGCCATGATTGATCTCAACTGGGACGCATGGACGAAGGACGGTACCATTGATCCGGCTGTCTTCGGGATTCTCGCCACCACCGAGAGGTACGACCATTGTGTCTTCACGGTCCGGAACGATTTCCCGGCGGACCGCGAAGCCCACTGGCTGCGCGTGCTCCATGAGATGTCCTATGACAATCCCGAGCACCGCCAGATGATGGATATGGAAGGACTGCGGCGCTGGGAAGACGGCCGCACCAGTGGCTTCGGCGCCCTCGAGGAAGCCTGCGAACGCCTGCAGTTCTTCGGCTCATGAATAAATCCCCGACTTTGACCGTTTCACAGGGAAGCCGTTCCCGGCGGTCGACCTGGTACACCCAAGAACGAGAGAAACCCAACCAATCCAATCGAACCCCATGAAGACAAGAATGTTCCTCGCCCTCGCCGCCTCGCTGGCCGGCCTTCCCATGATTTCCTGCGCGGAGGAAGCTCCCAAGGGAAGTCCGAAGTTCATGAACGACTACGATAAGGCTGTCGCCGCCGCCGCCAAGGAGAAGAAGCCAGTCATCGTGATCTTCTCCGCGACCTGGTGCGGGCCGTGTCAGGTCATGAAGAAGAAAGTCTACCCGAGCGATGCCGTGAAGGGCTTTCATGACAAGTTCATCTGGGCCTACCTCGATGCCGATGAGAAGTCGAACGAGAAGGCCATGAAGGAATTCGGGGTGAGCGGGATTCCGCATATCGAGTTCCTCGGAGCCGATGGCAAATCCGTCGGCAAGCAGGTCGGTTCGTCCTCGCCGGAGGACTTCGCCAAGAAGCTCGACGGCATCCTCGCCAAGGCCAAGTAAACCACCGGAACCGCGTCACGGAACCGGCCGCCCGGCTCGACTGGGCGGCCGGTTCTCTTTTCTGGAGGAATGCCATGCGACATCTGACAGCGAGTGATTTCCGGGTGCATGCGGTACGGCTGCGTCCGGGCGATGATCTGCGGGAGGAACTGGAGAAACTGACGGCGCTCGCTCCGCTGCGGGCCGGCGTCGTGCTGTCCGCGGTGGGCAGTCTCACGAGACTGGCTCTGCGGTTGGCGGACCGGAAGGAAGAAACCGTGCGCACCGGGAGATTTGAAGTGGTCTCGCTCACGGGGACCCTCGGGCCCGACGGATGCCATCTGCACCTTGCCGCGAGCGACGGGGATGGCGTCACCGTCGGCGGGCATCTGCTGCCGGGCTGCCTCGTCTACACGACCGTGGAACTGGTGGTGGGCGACGCGGTGGGATTGATTTTCCACCGGGAACCTGATTCCGTGACTGGATTCCGCGAACTGAGCATTCAGAAAAGCACATGAATTCCTCTCTGCCTTCCTTTGCCGTGACCCAGGTGGGATCGTGGCCGCGTTCCGCCCGGTTGCTGGATGCGCTGCGGG
>CAZSDE010000121.1:1637-8621 GCA_964605435.1 uncultured Akkermansia sp. | reverse complement strand
GACCGCTTCCAGGTCCGGCTCCCCCTCCCGCTCGACGACTTCACTCTCCTCGAATCTCCCGAAGGCACCCCAGTCACCCTCACCGCCACGGCCGGCGGACGCTCCGTCGCAATCAAAGCCGCCCTCACCCGCACAGCCGGAGAAATCGACCGCGCCAGCCGTACGCTGCCCGTCACCGCGGAATTTGACGCCAGCAGCCTGAACGACCCCCTCATCGCCCCGGGCCTCTACGTGAATGCTTCCCTCCCGGGCAAAACCCTCCGCAAGATCATCCGGCTTCCCCGCCGCTCGCTGCTCGCAGGAGACCGCGTCGCCGTCTGCAGCCCGGACCACCACCTCTCGTTCCGCCCCGTCCGCATCGCCCGCACCACACGCGACGATGTCCTCGTCGCCGAAGGTATCCAACCAGGCGAACAGATCCTCGCAACCACCCTCGCCGTCATGACCGAAGGCATGGCCGTGCGCCCGGTCACCACCGACCCCGCCACTCCCTGACCCACCACCATGCGCTCGCTCATCCAATGGTGGTCGCGGAACCACATCGCCGCAAATTTCCTCATGTGGGCCCTCATTGCCGTGGGCCTCCTCTCATGGTTCCGCCTCCGCAAGGAAATCTTCCCGGAGGTCACCACCAACATCATCGCCGTCACCATCCCCTACCCCAACGCCGCACCGGAAGAAGTCGAAAAAGGCGTCTGCATCCCCGTCGAAGAAGCCGTCCAAACCCTCGACGGCATCAAGAAGCTCACCAGCCGCTCGAACGAAAGCACCGGCGTCGTCATCATCGAAGTCAAAGAGGAATTCGATGAACAGGAAGTCGCCAACCGCGTCAAGGCCCGCGTCGATGGCATCCGCAACCTCGCGGAAAATGCCGAGAAACCTGTCATCGAGGTCATCCCCATCAAGTCTCAGATCATGAGCGTGACGGTGAGCGCCGAGGGCACCGATGACAAAAACCTCCGCGCCATCGCCGAACAGGTGCGCGACGCCCTCGAAGCCCTCCCGGAAGTCACCCAGGTCGAACTCTCCGGCGTCCGCAGACACGAAATCTCCATCGAGGTCAGCGAAGATACCCTGCGCCGCCACGGCCTCACCTTCGATCAGGTCGCCAATGCCGTCCGTTCGTCGTCGCTCGACCTCCCCGGTGGCTCGGTCCGCACGGGAGCCGGCGAAATCCTCATCCGTACCCAGGCCCGCAAATACTCCGCCCCGGAATTCAACGAAATCTCAGTCGTGACCCGGCCGGACGGCAGCCGCCTCCTTCTGCGCGATATCGCCACGGTCAATGACGGCTTCGAGGAAGTCGACCTCTTCACCCGCTTCGATGGCCGCCCCGCCATCGTCATCAATGTCTTCCGCACCGGCGACGAGGATACCCTCAAGGTGGCCGCCGGTGTCAAGAAGTGGCTCGCCGATGCCCCCCAGCGCTTCCCGCGCGGGGTCCGCCTCGAGGTCTGGAACGATGTCAGCCTCCTCCTCAAGGGACGGCTCGAACTCATGATCTCGGAAGCCCTCCAGGGGTTTGCGCTCGTCTACCTGATGCTCTCGCTCTTCCTCCGTCCGGCCCTCGCCTTCCATGTGGCCCTCGGAATTCCCATCGCCTTCGCCGGCGGTCTCATCTTCCTCCCCATGGTCGATATCAGCGTGAACATGATCTCGCTGTTCGCCTTCATCGTCGTCCTCGGAATCGTCACAGACGACGCCATCGTCGTCGGAGAAAATGTCCACACCCGCATGGCCGCGGGCGAACCAGCCAAACTGGCCGCCCCACGCGGAGCCTACGAAGTCATGGTCGTCGCCATCTTCGGCGTCTTCACAGTCATCGTCGCCTTCATGCCCATGCTCTTCGTCACCGGCGTCGGCGGAAAAATCTGGCGCAATATCCCATGGGTCGTCATCCCAACCCTGCTCATCTCCCTCATCGAAACCAACCTCATCCTCCCTGCCCACCTCTCCCACCTCAAACCGGAACGGCCCCTGCAGGAGATGAACCCCGTCGTGCGCTTCATCGTCCGCATCCAGCGCACCATGAGCCACGCCGTCGAATCATTCGTCAGCCGCCGCTACAAGCCGTTCGTCGACTTCTGCATCCGCTGGCGCTACGCTACGGTCGCCGCCTTCGCCGCCGTCTTCCTCGGCGTCATCGGCCTCGTCTTCGGCAGCTGGATCCCCTTCGAATTCTTCCCCCGCGTGGAAGCGGAAGTCATCTCCGCCAAACTCACCATGCCCGCCGGCGTCGCCGTCGAAACCACCCAGCAGGCCATCGACCGCATCGAAAAAGCCGCCAACCGACTCAACGATCACTTCAAGGGCCTCGACGGTCAGCCAGTCGTCAAACACATGCTCAGCTCGGTGGGCACTCAGCCCTTCAAGGTCGGCTTCAGCCCGGGTGCCGCCGATTCCTCCAATATCGGCGAAGTCACTGTCGAACTCATCGCCGCCTCGGACCGCAGCATCAAATCCCAGGAAATCGTCGCCAAATGGCGCGAACTCACCGGCCCCATCCCCGGCACCGTCGAACTCACCTTCCTCGAAAATACCGCCCGCACCGGAGCCGCCATCGAACTCCTCGTTCACGGCAACGACATCAGCCGCCTCAACCAAGCCGCCGCCCTCGTGAAACAGGAACTCGCTTCCATCCGCGGCGTCACCGACATCACCGATACCAACCGCGACGGAAAACGGGAACTCAAACTCAATATCCTCCCGGACGCCGAATCCCTCGGGGTCCGCCTCGCCGACATCGCCCGCCAGACCCGTCAGGCCTTCTACGGAGAAGAAGTGCAGCGACTCCAGCGCGGCCGCGACGAAGTCAAGGTCATGGTCCGCTACCCACGCGAAGAACGGCGCTCTCTCGAAGATGTCGCCAGCCTCCGCATCCGGACCCCGGATGGTTCGGAAATCCCCTTCTCCACGGTCGCCGCCCCCGTGGAAGGCCGCGGATATTCCTCGATCTACCGCAGCGGCCGCGAACGCGGTATCATCATCTCAGCCGACCTCGACCGCAATGTCCCGGACGTCGACGCCAACATGGTCGTCGGCCTCCTCACCAGACCAGACAACGGCGACGGCGGCGGTGTCCTCACCAGACTCCAGCGCGACTTCCCGGACATCGCATGGTCGTTCGAAGGAGAACAGCAGAACCAGCGCGAAAACCTCCGCGACATCGCCGTCGGCGGTGGCCTCGCCCTCCTCGCCATCTACGTCCTCCTCGCCATCCCCCTCCGCAGCTACGTCCAGCCCGTCATCGTCATGAGCGTCATCCCCTTCGGCATGACCGGTGCCGTCATCGGCCACCTCCTCCTCGGCGTCGAACTCAGCATCATGAGCATGATCGGCATCGTCGCCCTCAGCGGGGTCGTCGTGAACGAAAGCCTCGTCCTCGTCGAATACGTCAACCGCCACCGCCGCGGCGGTCAGAATTCCACCGGGGCCGCCCGCGAAGGCGGAGCTGCCCGCTTCCAGGCCATCATGCTCACCAGCGTCACCAGCTTCATCGGCGTCATGCCCATCGTCCTCGAATCCAGCATCCAGGCAAAATTCCTCATCCCCTGCGCCATCAGCCTCGCCTTCGGCTGCCTCAGCAACCTCCCCAATACCCTCATCCTCGTCCCCTGCGTCTACGCCATCCTCGAGGACATCCGCAATCTCCTCTTCACCCCGGAAAAACGCGCCCAGTGGGAAGCCGATGAACGCGAGGAAGCCAAGGAACGCGGCCTCGCATGGATGGAACCCGCCGCCACCACCGCCACCACCGCCACCAACGCCGGCACCGCAGACGCCAGTCCGCCGCACCCGGACCCGGCCTGATTCCCTCCCGCATCCGGACTTGCGTGACGAAATCGTCGGTCCCGGGGACTTGCCTGCGGTTTCTCCAAATGTTATGCATTTCTGGTGAAACCGTCGTTCTGCCTCGCCTTCGCCGCCGTTCTCTGCAGTGCCGCCGCATCCCGCGCCGCCATTTCCTACACGGTGCCCCTCGGTCTCTACTCCCAGGATTTCAATTCCCTCCCGAACACCGGAACGGTCACCCTCCCCGGCTCGGCCACCATCGGCACCCAACTCCCCATCCCCGGCGTCACCGACTGGGAACTCGCCAAACGCGGCGGCACCGGATCGGCCGACGTGGCCCTCTGGGCCACCCCATCCACCGGCGGACGCTTCTATTCTTCCGGTCTCGACCCCGTCGACCGCGCCCTCTCCTCTCTGGCCTCTGGCACGTTCATCGGTGCCGTCGGTACGTCCTTCGTCAATGACACGGGTGCTACCCTCACGGCCTTCACAATCACGTTCAGCCGCGAAATCTGGGCGGTTCAGGGAACCTCGCAGGCCAGCCCCACAGGAGACCTCGCCGACCGCCTCTCCTTCGCCTACGGCCTCTCCGGTAACGGCCCCGCCGCCACCGATTACCTGACCAGCACCGCCATGATCCCGTTCGCGGACCTCGATGCCGTCAGCCCAGCCGAAAACATGCTGATCGCTGTCGCTTCCAATACCAACCCGGACCGGACCCGCGATGGCAATAGCCCGGATTGGAAAACCACGGTCTCCGCCACGGTCTCCGGCATCACATGGGACCCCGGTCAGACGCTCTTCCTCCGCTGGAGCGACAGCGATACCGTCGGCTTCGATGCCATCCTCGGCGTGGACGACTTTTCCTTCACCGCGGCCATCCCGGAACCATCGACCGGATTCCTCATGGCGGCCGCCCTCGCCCTCGGCAGTTCCCGCCGCCGCCGGGCCTGACCCAGTACCCGGGCACCGACCCGGCCTCCCCAACTATGATGCCCCCAGCCCTCCGGCCGCTCTTCGCCGCGGTCCTCTCGGTGGCTCTGTGCCCCGATGCCTCCGCCCAGCTCGCCTTCACGGGCAGCCTCACGGAAAACTTCGATACCCTGCCAGCTTCGGGGGCTCCGTCCCTCAGCGGCACGGCTACCGTTGGCCTCCAGGTCCCCATCCCGGGCCTCCCCTCATGGCAAACCTCCCGCATCGCCGGCACCGGCACCGCCAATGTCACCATCCAGACGGCCCAGCTCACCGGGGGCCGACTCTATTCCTACGGCACAGCCGGCAGCACGGAACGCGCCCTCGGAGCCCTCGGCTCTGGCACCGCCGCCATGGCCTTCGGCGTCGCTCTCGTCAATAATACCGGTGCCCCCATCGCGACGCTCAGCCTCTCGTTCATCCGCGAAATCTGGATGCTCCAGAGCACCACCACAGCCAATCAGTACGAAAACCGGCTCGCCTTCGCATGGGGTACCGCCAGCCCGGACCTCACCACCGAAAATTTCCTCACCAGCCCGCTCATGAACGCGGTGCCGGAACTCGACGCCGTCTCCCCCGGCGAACTCACCCTCGTCCTCGCCACCAATGGCGATGACCCACCCCGCGCCCGCGACGGCAATGCCGAGGAATTCCGCACGAGCGTCGCCGCGGATATCTCCGGCCTCGACTGGCAACCCGGCCAAACCCTCTTCCTCCGCTGGAATGACCGCGACGACGGTGGCTTCGACGCGGGCATCGGCATCGATGACCTCACCATCACCGCCGGACCAGCCGGACCTGCCACCGCCCCGGACCTCGCCATCGCCAGCCTGCCACCAGACCGCATCCGCCTCACCTGGCCCACCCGGCCCGGCCGATTCTACGACCTCCAGCGCAGCAGCAACCTCACCACATGGCCGCCCAGCGACACCATTCCCTTCGAGTCGCTCGGCACCCAGCTCAGCTACACGGACCAAACCCGCGGACAGCAATTCTTCCGCATCATGGAACGCAGCGGCCCCAACCCCGCAGCGGATGACGGACCCCTCCAGGACGCTCAAGTCGAAGCCTTCTTCAGCGACATCGGCACCGACGGCTCAAAACAGGATACCATCCTCGAAAATGCCGTCCTCAGCCTGCTCGCCAAAGCCGCCCCCGGATCATCCGTCCGCGCCGCCATCTACACATGGGACCGCCAATCCATGGCCGATGCCTTCGTCGCCGCCCACCTGCGCGGCGTCGATGTCCGCCTCATCATCGGAAGCGATTTCCCAGCCGTCCAAAGCCTCCTCAGCCGACTCCCCGCCGGACACGTCATCCAATGCCGCAACGCCGCCGGCGAACTCATCGGAGCCATGGGCGGCCGCATCAATCACAACAAGTTCGTCCTCTTCTCGGACCTCTCCGGCGACGCCCGCGAGGTCGTCCTCCAGTCATCCGCCAATTTCACCGAACTTCAGCTCTCCCGGAACAATAACCTGCTCGTCTTCCGCAACCGCCCGAACCTCTACAAGGCCTACCTCCGCTACTGGAACGACATGGCCACCTGCCTCCCGGATCCTTCCTACTACCGCAGCACGGGCCGCACCACCCCAGTCACCGCATGGTTCTTCCCACGCGCCTCCGGCAACGGCGTCACCGGAACCGACGACACCATCCTCGAAATCCTCAGCGGCATCAACACCAGCGCCGGAGGCAGCATCCGCGTCGCCATGGCCACATGGTCGAACATGCGCACCGCCATCGCTTCCCGCCTCGCCGCCCTCCACTCCGCCGGCATGGACGTCGCCGTCCTCGTCAACCCCAGCGAAACCGCCACGGAAATCACCTCCATCCTCGAATCAGCCGGCGTCCCCCTCCGGCGCTACCAGCCCGTCCACTCAAAATACATGACCATCGACGCCGAATGGCAAGGCATCCGACGCCAGCTCGTCGTCACCGGTTCCCACAACTTCACCGGCCCCGCCCTCAACAGTAACGACGAAGTCATCCTCCGCCTCGAAAACCCAAAACTCTTCGACGCCTTCCTCATCGACTGGAGCCGCCTCTTCACCAGCCCTCTCGCTCAATGAAAGGGGCTTTCAAACGCCCATCGCAAGCCCTCAGGGCCAATCCTCAGTGGCAAGTCGTTGGCGAAGCGAGTCTGGTGAAGTACTCCTGCGTTTCCGGATCGGAGCACCAGATGAAACAACCCCGACGACCACGTGTCATCAGCGTGCG
>CAZSDE010000121.1:0-1627 GCA_964605435.1 uncultured Akkermansia sp. | reverse complement strand
CCAGCACGCAAATGAAGGGACAATGCGACCGAGACCGACCAAATGAGCCCTCCCAGACCAGCGTTTTCGGGACGCTATTTCCCCTGGTACGTTCACTGCGTGATTCAGCTCAGGACTGAAGAGCAGCGCTAGGTAGCTCTCCCGGTGTTCCGCAGTAATCCGCTGCATGCGACGCAGGCAACGGACATGGTTTCTCATCACCGAAATCCGCGGTGCCCTGGCCTTTTCACCAGCCGGATTCGAGGCGTTGTTTGAGGTTGAGCCAATCTGGGCAGAGTTGCTGGAGGAGGGTACGGAAGCGGGGGCCGTGGTCGGGGTGGCGGAGGTGGCAGATTTCGTGAGTAATGACGTAGTCGACGCAGGCTGAGGGAGCGCGGATGAGTTCGGGATTCAGGCTGATCGTGCCGTCGGGCTGGGCGCTGCCCCAGCGTTTGGGCATGGTGCGGATGCGGAGTTTTGGTTCCGGGAGGCGGCGGTGGCGGCACCAGTCGTGCCAGCTGGCGAGCCGGCGGGCGAACTGGGTGGCGGCCTGCTGACGGTACCAATGGCTGAGGGCGGCGGCGATTGCCTTCTCGTCAGTGTGCGGGCTGAGGATTTCGAAATAGCCACCGCGGAGGGTAACCGATGATTTCTCATGGGGGGAAATGCGGAGGCGGTACTGTCGGCCGAGGTAGCGGTGGCTGGCACCGTTGACGTAGCGCAAGGCGGGGCGGACAGCGTTCATGCGGACGAACCCGCGGCGCTGGGCTTCAATCCAGCGGAGGCGTTTGACGACTTTGCCGAGAATGGCTTCCAGGGTGGCGGTCCGCGGGGCCACGAGGTCGACGCTGCCATCCGGGAGCACGCTGATGGCGAGGGTCCGGCGGTCGGACCGCCGCAGGGTGGCGCGGCCAGCCGCCGTTTCGATCCATTCGGCCTCAGAGATCATCGGGGCGGTGGCGGGCAATGCGGAGAACGGCGTCGATGATGGCATCCATCTGAGTGAAATTCAGGGATAGGCGGTGCTGCTGCTGGAGAGCATAGAGGAAGTCGTCGAGGTCGTTCTTCATGCGGTTCTGCGCGTCCATGTTGTCGCGCCAGCGGACCACGGCGTGCCTGCGGATGATCTGCTCCATGGCGACGGCGGCCTCGGCGAGTGCGTCGTCATTGGGAAGGGAACCAGCGGGAACCTCGTCCGGCTGCCATGGCCCGGCTTCCGCGGCCTTCAGCCCGGCCGAGTTGTCTCCGGCGAGGGCAAGCCCCATTTGTTCCTTGAGCGATCCAAAGAAGGCACGCGCAAGGTCGCTCTGCCGCACCTCCGAAGGAACATCTCGGGCGTGGCCGCCCCGCACTTCGTCCATGACCGCGGTCACCTGCAGGAGGTACTGGGCCTCGTTGATCCGTTCGGCACGGTAATCGTCAATGGCCTGCTGCAGCAGCGACGACAGCCGGCGGTAGAAGAACGGGTCTTCTTCCATCTTTTCCGTGATGGTCTTCCGGGTCCGGTTGGCGATGGTGTCGGCCTTGGCGCGGTCGCTCTTCATCCGGTCCACTTCGGCCTCGAAGGCTTCCCGCTCGAAGATATTGACGGGCTCGACGACCTGGATCACCTCGCCGGCCTGGACATAAGTGTTCAGCAGCTTCTGGA
>CAZSDE010000120.1:5284-8623 GCA_964605435.1 uncultured Akkermansia sp. | reverse complement strand
CCGAATTCGCCTGCGATGGTGACCGTGAACGAGATGGTGTCGTCTGCGGGTCCGGGGCCGTTTGGATTGCGGGTGATGCCGGTGGGTGCTGAGACGGAGATGGCCGGTGGGGGGATTTCGACGATGAGGTTGCTGAGAGTGAAGGTTTCCGTGGGGGAATTGCTGTTGCCGATGAGGCGGAGCTGGACCGAGCGGGCTGCGGCCGGGATCATCTGGGAAAGGGTGAAGGTCCTGGTGGTATTGATGGTGGCCGGGAGTTCCACGCCGCCCGTGAGCCGCCCGTCGCCGTCCGTGTCCGCGGCTCCGAGCATGCTGACGTAAGGCGTTCCGTCGATGCTGATCTGGAACGTGCAGGAGTCGAAGATTTCGAATCCTGACGAAGTGCCTGCGATGGCCGTGAGGGTGGCACGGATGCGGACATCCGGGGCCTGGGTCAGGTCGACCGTTTCCGAGTCGATGATGTGGTCTGCCTGCTGCGGATTGGCATTCTGGGTGAGGGTGCGGTTGGCGTTGTCCGGGGTCCAGCGAATGGGGGCGGGAGCGATGGCCGGGGCCGAGAAGAGGGGTCGGGCTGGTCCTGCGAGCCGGACCGTACCGATCATGGCCGGGGTGAGGACGGAAACAGCGGCACGGCAATCCGGGTCGGCGCTGTCTGTGAATTCGTAGGTGGCGGCTGAGCCCGGGGCAGCGTTGCTGATGGGGATGGCGGTGCCGTAGGGTACGCTGAGCGGGGGATCAGTGAGAATGAAATCCGGGCCCGTGAAGGGGCCGTCGGCGGTGACCTGATAGGAAACGGCATCGTCCGTGGGATCGTCCGGAGTTCCTCCATGGAAGTAGTGGAAGCCTGTGATGGCGGGGTCGATGCGGCACCATGGGGCAATGGCGGTGGCCGTGGTGGTGATGGTGGCGGACGAACGGTCTTCGATGGTGATGGCGAGCGAGTGGAGGGGTCCGGTGAAAGATGCGATGGGAAGCGGTCCGATCGTGACAGGGGTGCTGTACGAACCCGTGCGGCCGGCGAGGGCGGGCGGGGCCGTGATGCGCCAGCCGGATGGGCTGACGGGCCCGGTCCCTGTGATCGTAAGGGGAAACGAAACGGTATCGTCGCCCGGATTGCGGGGCGTGTTTGTGGTTGAGCGGGTGACGGTGCCGACGGCGGCGCTGATGGCCACGTCGGCGGCCGTGAAGGAGAGACTGAGGTCGTCGAGGCCCATGAGGGCGTCGGCACCGCCGTCGTTGATGTTGCTCCAGCGGATGGCGAGGAATTCGCCGGGTTCGATGCGGAATTCGCTGACTGGGGCGGTGGAGATGAGGGATCGTTCGTCGACGGGCGTGTAGCCGGTGGGTGTGGTGTAGGTGAATTCGGCTTCGCGGACGCGGTTCCATCCAGTGATGTAATGGGCGCTGGGGGCGGTGGAGACCTCCGGTGGGAAGACATCTGCGTTGGCCGGGGCCGTGGTCATGGTGAGGACCGCCTGCTGGGAGGTTCCTTTGCGCCACCAGACCGCGAGTGTTTCGACATTGCCGGCCGTCTGGTTGGTGTGGCGGACTTCTGCGGCGTAGCGGATCGTGGTGAGGCGGACGGGGATGGCAGAGGTGTTCTGGAAGACAGCGATGGCGGAGAGTTCGCCCTGTGCGGTGATGGGAACGGCGGCGAGCATGCGGTCGGGGTCGCCGGTGATGCCAGCCGAATAGAACCAGCCGGTGGTGGGGTTGATGGCACCGTCGCTGATACGGTAGGCGTAGGCAGCGCCGACGAATCCGGTGGGGGTGCCATTGCCGGCGCGGAAGAGCCACCAGCCGGGGAGGGTGGTATCGTCGGCCCATGGAGTCGGCGTGGCAGCGTTATTGGCACCTGTCGATGAGGTGGCTGCGAGCGCATTGAAATTCTGGACGTATTCGGTGGTGCCGCTGATCGGGATGGGAGCGGCGGAGACAGCTGCTGCGGCGGCGGCAAGAGCTGCGAGCGTGATTTGGGAAGTGCGGGGGTGGGACTGGTGCATGGCGCGGGAAGGAAAAGGGGATTTCCGGGGAGGGAGGCAGGTATCGTGCCGGAAAGGGAGGTTCGTGGCAGATACGGGAGAGCGGAAAAGGGAAAGCTGGGCGCGGTTTCCGTCAGATACCATGCGGCAGGGTGGACTGGCACGCTTCCTGCGATGGAAAGAGCCCGCAGCCAACCCCGCACCTCTCCCATGCTTGAACAGTACACCCCCGGCGAATTCTACGATGAAATGTTTGATGAACCCGGAGCCGTGCGGTCGCATTACCGCGGCCTGGCCGATCGTCTGACCTCCGTGAGTCATGATGAATACGAGAAGAAGCAGGCGGCGGTGGAGCAGGCCTTCATGCGGCGCGGGGTGACATTCACGGTGTACAGTGACGATCAGGGAACCGAGCGGATCTTCCCCTTTGACTGTGTGCCGCGGATCATACCTGCCGATGAATGGTCGCAGATTGAGAAGGGGCTGATTCAGCGACTGACTGCGCTGAATCTGTTTCTGCATGACATCTATCACGAGCAGAAGATTCTGCGGGAGAGGATCATTCCGCCGCAGTATGTGATGAGTGCGAAGCATTTCCGGCGGGAATTCATGCACTTCAAGGTTCCGAAGGACATTTATGTGCATGTGTGCGGATCCGATCTGATCCGGGATCGGGATGGGCGTTATCTGGTGCTGGAGGACAACCTGCGTTGTCCATCCGGGGCGAGTTACATGCTGGAGAACCGGGCCGCGCTGCGGCGGGCGTTTCCGGATCTGTTCCGGGCGGCAGGAGTGCGGCCGGTGGAGGGGTATGCTGGGCAATTGCTGAAGAATCTGCAGCATGTATCGCCCGAGTCGACTGGTGGACAGCCTAACGTCGTGCTGCTGACTCCCGGGGTGTACAACAGTGCGTATTTCGAGCATGCCTTTCTGGCGCGGCAGATGGGGATACCGATTGTGGAGGGACGGGATCTGGTGGTACGGGACTACCGGGTTTACATGCGGACAACGGCGGGCCTTGTGCCGGTCGATGTGATTTACCGGAGGATTGACGATGACTTTCTGGATCCCTCTGTATTCCGGTCCGATTCGCTGCTGGGGGTGCCGGGTTTGGTGAATGCGTGCCGGGCTGGGAATGTGACCCTTGCCAACAGCATTGGGACCGGGGTGGCGGACGACAAGGTGATCTATGCGTGGGTGCCGAAGATCATCCGCTATTATCTGGGAGAAGAACCGATTCTGGCGAATGTGGAGACGTATCTGGCAAGTGAAGCGTCCGACCGGACATACATCCTTGAGAACCTCGAGAAGCTCGTGGTGAAGTCGGCCAATGAGGCTGGTGGGTATGGGATGCTGA
>CAZSDE010000120.1:0-5274 GCA_964605435.1 uncultured Akkermansia sp. | reverse complement strand
GTGGGTGAGCGAGGCCAGTGATTTCGAGGGACGGCACATTGATCTTCGTCCGTATATCCTTTATGGGGACAAAGTGACTGTGACGCCCGGGGGGCTGACGCGGGTAGCGCTGCGGAGGGGGTCGCTGGTGGTGAACAGTTCTCAGGGTGGTGGATCCAAGGACACGTGGGTGCTGGGAGACCGGGCCGCCTGAGATTCAAAAGCCAGGGAAGCAAGCAATCAGGAGGAATCGACTTATGGAATCCCGGGAAAAAATGGCGATGCACCGCCAGAGCAATGTGATGCTGTCGAGGGTGGCGGCGTCGCTTTACTGGATGAGCCGGTATCTGGAACGGGCTGAGAATCTGGCGCGCCTGCTTGATGTGAATCTGCAGCTCAGTGTCGACTTTGACCGACAGGATGCGGAATCGCTGCAGGAACACTGGCAGCCCGTGCTGCGCTCGACCGGGAGCGAGGAAGCCTTTCTGAAGGTGTATCCGGCGGCTGACAGTGTCACGGTGCCCGAGTATCTGACGTTTACGGGCGGGGAGGGATGTTCGATCCGGTCGTGTGTGGCGGCGGCGCGGGAGAATGCGCGGCAGGTCCGGGATCAGATTTCCTTCGATATGTGGGAGGTGCTCAATGACATGTGGCTGTTTTTGAAAGATGCGCCTGACGAGAGTATCCGGGGGGCCAATGCGCCGGGGTTCTACGAACGCGTGAAGCGCTTTTCGCATCTTTTCCAGGGGCTGACTGATTCCACCTTTTCGCGGAATGAGGGGTATGAATTCATTGAATTCGGGAAATACCTGGAGCGTGCCGACAAGACGTCGCGGCTACTGGACATCAAGTATCACATTCTGCTGCCGACGGTGAACGATGTGGGTGGGGCTGTGGACACTCTGCAGTGGCAGGCCGTGCTGCGATCGGCGAGTGCGCTGGAGAGCTACCGGAGGTTCTATGTGCAGGAGATTGTGCCGTGGAAGGTGGCGGAGTTTCTGCTGATGTCCGACAGTTTTCCGCGGTCGGTGCGGTACTGTGTGGAGCGGTGTGATTATTTCATGCATCGGATTGCGGACATACCGACGAGTGACTACCGGACGGCGGGGGAGCGGAGGTTCGGGAGGTTTGTGCAGAACCTGCGGTTTGCCTCGATTGATGAGGTGATGGGGGCTGGGTTGCATGAGCATCTGGCGATGGTGCAGGGCGAACTGGAGGCGGTGGGGGCGCATGTGTATGATGCGTTCATGTATCATCCGCCCGTGGATATGGCGGCGGAGATCCGGCTGCATCAGCAGGAACAGCAGCAGCAGATCCGCTTGCATCACCATCAGCAGCAGCAGCAACAGTAGGCGCAGTACGGGAACCCCGCGGCGCGGGGTTCTCAATCTACGACAATCATGCCAGAGCTGAGCAATTCATCAGATTCACCGGTGGGAAGCGGGCCCCTGCGGCTGCGGGTGCGTCATCTGACGCGGTACGACTACCATGGTCCGGTCACGGACAGCTACAACGACCTGCGGTTGTGTCCCGTGAGTGATGGGCTGCAGCGCTGTGTGAGTTTCCGGCTTGAGGTGGCCCCGGCCACCGTGGTGAGCACGTACCTGGATTTCTATCTGAACCGGGTCGATCATTTTGAGCTGCACGATCCGCATGAATTCCTGAGCATTGAGGCGCATTCCGTGGTGGAGACGTATCCGGATCCTCGGGGTGCGGTGGTGGGGGAATTTCCGGCGGCCATGCTGGATGCGCCGTCGGTGACGGAGAACTACTTTGATTTCCTGACTGATTCCGAATATGTTTCGCTGGAGGCTGATCTGTGGAGGGAAGCGATTGATGTGCTGCCTGGTGGGGTGAGTGATCTGTGGCGGGATGCGGTGCGGCTGGGGGAGCATGTCAACGGGACGTTTTTGTATGATCCGCTTTCGACGCATGCGGGTACGAGGATGCGGGATGCGCTGCGGGAGCGGCGCGGGGTATGTCAGGATTTTGCGCATGTGCTGCTGGCGCTGTGCCGCTGTCAGGGGATTCCGGCGCGGTATGTGAGCGGGTATTTCTTCAATGAGCAGCGGGAGGAAGGGGCAGTGGAGGCATCGCATGCGTGGGTGGAGGTCTTTCTGCCGGGATTTGGCTGGAAGGGGTATGATCCGACGCATCGGCGTGAGGCGGACACGCGGTACGTCCGGCTGGCGGCGGGGCGGGATTATGCTGACATCCGGCCGGTCTCCGGGACCTTCCGTGGGAGGGGCACGCGGGAACTGTTCGTCGATGCGAGCATTGAGCTGCACCGCGAGGAATGAACCTTTGTCTGCGGCGCAGCGAAGCCTTCTGGAGTCAGGCCGAGGCGTTGCGGATGGCTTCGAGTTCCTCCCAGCGCAGGTAGGTATCGCGGATCGAGGTGCGCAGCGAATCCAGGTCGCTGGTGAGTTGGGGGGCTTCGGCGGCCCTTGTGAGGTAGAAGGATGGATCGTTGAGCTGGGTTTCGATGGTGGCGGCGTCCGTTTCGAGTTGTTCGATGCGGGCTTCGATGCCTTCGAGTTCGCGTTCCTCCTTCCAAGAGAGTTTGCGTGGTTTTTCGCGGCTGCGGGAAGGGGCGGGCCTTGGCGAGGCGGGAGCGGGGGCGGCGCTGGCCTGGGTCCGGGCAGCGGCGAGGCGGTCGCGGTGTTTTTCGAGGTAGTAGGAAAAATTTCCTTCCTGGATGAACGGCCCGGAGGGTTCGAAGACGATGACGCGGTCGCAGATGCGGTCGAGGAACCAGCGGTCGTGGCTGACGACGAGGGAGCAACCCTGAAAGGCGACGAGGGCTTCTTCGAGGACGCGGAGGGTTGCGAGATCGAGGTCGTTGGTCGGTTCGTCGAGAACGAGGACATTGCCGCCGCGGCAGAGGATTTTGGCGAGGAGGAGGCGGCTGCGTTCACCGCCTGAGAGGACTTCGATGCGCTGGGAGAGGCGGTCGTCCGAGAAGAGGAAGCGTTTCAGGTAGGAACGGACGTGGAGTTTCTGATCGCCCCAGGTGATGAAGTCCGATTTGCCGCCGATTTCCTCGATGAGGCTTTTGGAGCTGTCGAGGGTGAGGCGTTGCTGGTCGACGTAATTGAAGACGACATTGCGGCCGATGGTGACGGAGCCGGCGGTGGGCTGGGCGAGGCCCATGAGGAGGCGGAGGAGGGTGGTTTTGCCCATGCCGTTGCGGCCGACGATGCCGGTGCAGGTGCCTTTGGCGAAGGAGAGGTCGAGGTTTTCGAAGAGGGTGCGGGAGCCGGCGTGGGCGGCGAGGCCTTTGGCATTGATGATGATGTTGCCGAGTGGGGGCGGTGGCGGGATGAGGAGTTCCATTTCCTGATCCTGTTCCGGGGCTTTCTCGGAGGCGATGCGGTCGTAGTTGTCGAGGCGGCTCTGGGCTTTGGTGGTGCGGGCCTTGACGCCGGCGCGGACCCATTCGATTTCGCGGCGGAGGAAGCTCTGGCGGCGTTCCTCGCGGGCGGCGTCGGCCGCCTGGCGCTGGGCGCGGGAAGTGAGGAAGTCGCTGTAGTTGCCTTCGTGAATCCAGATGCGGCCGCCGTCGATTTCGGCGATGCGGGTGGCGATGCGGTCGAGGAAGTAGCGGTCGTGGGTGACGAAGAGGCAGGCGCAGCGGGAGTTGCGGAGCCAGTCTTCGAGCCATGCGATGGATTCCGTGTCGAGGTGGTTGGTGGGTTCGTCGAGGAGGAGGAGGTCGGGTGAGGAGACGAGAGCGCGGGCGAGGGCGACGCGGCGTTTTTCGCCGCCGGAGAGTTCGCCGGTGCGGCGGGCGGGGTCCGGGCAGCCGAGTTCCGACATGATCATGCGGACACGGCTGTCGAGTTCCCAGCCTCCGCGGCGTTCGATGGTTTCGAGCAGGGAGGTTTCCTCGCTGGCGGGGGTGGAACCCGATTCGTAGCGCTGGATGAGGGCGAGGAGGTCGGCGGCTCCGTCGCGGACGTTTGCTTCCACGGAGGCGTCGTCGCGCAGTTCGAATTCCTGGGGGAGCCAGCCGATCGTGATGCCGTTGCGGAGGGAGACGGTGCCTGCGTCTGGCTTTTCGTGTCCGGCGATGATTTTGAGGAGGCTGCTTTTGCCGCAGCCGTTGCGGCCGACGAGGCCGGTTTTCTCGCCATCGCCGACTGCGAGGGTAGCTCCGTCGAGGACGTTCTGGTTACCGAAGGAGAGGGTGAGGTCCTTGACCGAGACGAGGGCAGCCATGCGTGGGGTGGGGGGTCAGCTGGCGATGGCCGCGGCGACGAGTTTTTCGAGTTTGACGATATCGGCGGCGAACTTGCGGATGCCTTCAGCGGTTTTTTCGGTGGCCATGGCGTCTTCGTTGAGATCGAAGCGGAACGATTTTTCGTCGTACGAGCGGCGTTCGATGGAGAGGCTGGCGGAGGCGGCGGGGTCGAGTTTCCTTGGGAGGGGATCGTGGGAATCCTTGAGTTCCGCGAGGAGGGAAGGGGAGATGGTGAGGAGGTCGCATCCGGCGAGTTCGGTGATTTCGCCTTTATTGCGGAAGCTGGCTCCCATGACTTCGGTGGGGTGGCCGAATTTCTTGTAGTAGTGGTAGATGGCGGTTACGGAGAGGACGCCGGGGTCTTCGTGGGGGGCGTAGTCCTTTTTGTGGGTGGCCTTGAACCAGTCGAGGATGCGGCCGACGAAGGGGGAGATCAGTTTCACGCCGGCGTCGGCGCAGGCGATGGCCTGGGGGAGGGAGAAGAGGAGGGTGAGGTTGCAGTTGATGCCGTCCTTCTGGAGCTGGCGGGCAGCCTGGATGCCTTCCCATGTCGAGGCGATCTTGATGAGGATGCGGTCGCGGGAGAAGCCTTCCGTTTCGTACATGCCGATGAGCTGGCGGGCCTTGGCGATGGTGCCCTCGGTATCGAAGGAGAGTCGGGCATCGACTTCCGTGGAGACGCGGCCTGGGACGATGCCGAGGATTTCGCGTCCGAAGAGGATGAGGATGCGGTCGATGACGCTTTCGACGAGCTGATTTCCGGTGAGCGGGCTGTGGCGGTGTTCCGTGACGGCCTGATCGATGAGCGGACGGTACTGTGGTTTTTCGGCTGCCTGGAGGATGAGGGAGGGATTGGTGGTGGCGTCCTGGGGAAGGAAGGCGCGCATGGATTCGAAGTCGCCGGTATCTGCGACGACGGTGGTGACTTGCTTGAGGGCTTCGAGCTGGTTCATGTTGATGGGGAAAGGAAAGGTGCTGCGGAGGTGATTGGACGAGGGGGGTGGCTGGGGCAACCGGAAGTCTGGGCAAGTGAGGTGGAATGAGGTGGCTTC
>CAZSDE010000119.1:5347-8624 GCA_964605435.1 uncultured Akkermansia sp. | reverse complement strand
CGAACGCCCGCAGCCCGCCCTCGATGCCAAACTGGCCACGCGCGGCGGCAAGGCATGGGTCTCGGTCAACAAGGCGCTCGTGACGCAGGCCAGCTCAGCGATCCCGGTCGTGCCTCTCTACATTTCTCTCCTCTACAAGGTCATGAAGGAGAATGGCACCCACGAGGACTGCATCGAACAAATGGACCGCCTCTTCCGCGAGCGGATCGCTCCCCACACCCCGCAGCCGGACGAAGCGGGCCGCATCCGCATCGATGACTGGGAAATGAATCCAGCCGTGCAGTCGCTTGTCGCGGAGCGCTGGAAACAGGTCACCACGGAAAACCTCGCGGAACTCTCGGACTTCGCGGGATACCAGAGCAGCTTCCTGCGCCTCTTCGGCTTCGGCCTCGCAGGCATCGATTACACCGCGGAAACCGATACGGGCCGCCCGGTGCCGTCGCTCGCATAAGCCTTCGCCAATTCCTGGCAACTCCCCGGCCATGAAGGCGGCGTCGGATTCCCCTGCGGCCGCCGAGCCTGCCATGCCTTCGTTCAAGGAGGCCGTGGCATGGTGGTTCCGGCTGGGCTGCATCAGTTTCGGCGGACCGGCCGGACAGATTGCCATCATGCACCGGGAACTCGTGGAACGGCGACGCTGGATTTCGGACGCGCACTTTCTGCATGCTTTGAATTTCTGCATGCTGCTTCCGGGACCGGAAGCGCAGCAGTTGGCGACCTACCTTGGCTGGCGGCTGCATGGAGCGCGGGGCGGGATCGCGGCAGGCGCTCTCTTCGTGCTCCCTTCGGCGATCCTGCTTTTCGCGTTGAGCTGGTTGTTCATGGCGGGCCACCGGCTGCCATGGCTCGCAGGGGCCTTCCATGGACTCGCTCCCGTGGTCGTGGCCATCATTGCGGCGGCGGCCCTGCGCATCGGCCGCAAGGCGCTCCGCACCCGCACTCTCTGGATGATTGCCGCATTCTCGTTCGTGGCCATCCGTTTTTCCACGATCCCGTTCCCGTTCATCCTCGCGGCAGCCGCAGCCGTCGGCTGGGCCACCAGCCGCATCCAGCCACCGCCCGCCGCCTCGCACCATGAAGCGAAAGCCCAGGAAGACGGTTTCCTCCGCCTGCCGCCGCCGGCTGCTCCCGGCCTGCGGCGGTCGCTCGCCATCCTCTCGGCCTGCCTCGCGCTCTGGCTGATTCCCCTCGCCTGCAGCGCCATCACCCTCGGGCTGCATCATGCCATCCCTGCGATGGGCCTCTTCTTCAGCCGGACGGCCCTGCTCACCTTCGGCGGAGCCTATGCCATCCTTCCGTACGTGGCCCAGCAGGCGGTCGACCATCACCAATGGCTGACATCACAGGAAATGATGGCCGGCCTCGCCCTTGCAGAAACCACCCCGGGTCCGCTCATCATGGTTCTCCAGTTCGTGGGCTTCGCGGGAGGATGGCATCATGGCCAGCCTCTCTGTCCGCTCGCCGGGGGCGCGGCTGCCGCGGCCCTGACCACATGGTGCACCTTTCTGCCGAGCTTCCTCATGGTTTTTCTCGGTGCCCCGCACATCGAATCATTCCATGGCAAACCTGCGCTCGCCGCAGCCCTCGCCGCCATCACGGCCTGCGTCAGCGGCATCATTCTCAATCTCGCCCTCCACTTTGCGGCGGCTACCCTCATCACTCCGGCAGGGTCTCTGAACCTCGCATCCACGGCCCTCGCCATCCTTGCCTTCGTACTCCTCACGAAAACCCGAACGCCCATCCCGGCAGTCGTCGCAGCCGCCGCCGCCCTCGGAGCCGCCCGGGCCTTCTTCTTCCCCTGATCCCCACAGCGGTCAAAACACCACGGGCGCAGCACGGCTACGCACTTGCCCGATATCTGCCGCAGCCCTCACAAGCGCGGCGTCCCGGCCACAAGCTCGGCCATCTTCGGAATGAGCGCCCGGGGATGGAAATTCTCCTGCGCATATCGGGCATTCTCCGCGCCAACACGGCCAGCTGATTCCCCGCCAGCATCCGCAAAGGCCCGCAGTGCCGCCACCACGCCCGCCGGATCCCCGTGCCACACACCGTAGTTCCCCGCACAGCGGTCGAGCAATTCACTGACATGACTCGGCTCGGGCCCGATATACAGAAAGGGCCGTCCCACATACATCGCTCCGTACACCTTGTTGGGATGCGTGTAGCCCACCTGCCCGTCGCCCATCACCACCACATGCAGATCGGCGGCCGCCAGAGATTCATGAATCCGTTCTCGTGGCTGAAACGGGAGCTGCACCACATTCTCCAGCCCATGCCGATCCCGGAAGACACGCACATCTTTCGTGCGCACGCCTCCCCCGATGAAAACAAAAAGGAATCTCGGATCGTCCCGCAGCCTCAGGATCGCTTCCAGAAGGGTGTCGAGCGGATGCACCACCGCATGATTCCCGGAATACATCACCACGATGCGATCCCCGAACCCCTGCGCCTGCCGGAAGGGATTTGCCAGCCGCTCACCCCGCCATGGCTCGGTCATGACCGGCCACACGGGCAGCACTGCGACCGCTCCCGGACGCGCCCCGCGCGAACTCATGTGCCCGGCCATGAACCGGTCGAGCGCCACAATGCGGTCGGACCTCCGGAAAATCGCATTCGCCAGTCCCTCGAGCACACGCGCCGGCACAGAGCCTTTCCGGATCATGCCGGCCTCGATGGCCAGTTCCGGCTGCAGATCCATGCCCCAATGACAGAACCGCCAGCCTTTCCAGCGCGCCACGAGCGAACCGACCCACGAAATGAGCGGTGGCGATGTCATCCCGAGCATCACATCGGCCGCATCCCGCGGCATCCACATGACACGCCATGCCATCGCAAGATTGCAGCTCGCAAAGTCCACGAGCCGACGCCAGACGGATGCTTTGCCCAGCCCCGTGCTCCAAAGCCGCCGGATGTGCACCCCGGCATGCATTTCCTCCGCCGGATACTGCACGGCCGGATCCTCGTACGACCGCCGCACGCACACCACTTCCACCTCATGCCCCCGCGAAGCCAGCTCGGCTCCCAGATCGGCGAGATGCTGCGCCGTCGCCGCCGTGTCCGGCCAGTAAACCTGTGTCAGAATCAGTATCCGCATGACGTTCCCGTTCGGCTCAGTTGCTTGCTTCCCCGTCACAGGCAATCCCCTTCCCTGAAGTCCGCTCGGTCATGGTCATGCAGATGGTGTGGTCGCTCGGGTTGACGAAGGCGGCAGCATGATCTCCCGGATTCCTGTCCGGCACCAGATTTCATGCCCCTTCCCCGCTACCTTTCACCTTCC
>CAZSDE010000119.1:236-5337 GCA_964605435.1 uncultured Akkermansia sp. | reverse complement strand
CGCCGAGCCTGCAACCGGAGATGCAATCCGCCTCAGGTTCAGTGACTCCCGGACTCCATGGCAACGATTCGCCTGAGCACATGAACCCCGAGGACATCCACCCCTGCAACAGCTGCGGAGCGTGCTGCGCTCACTTCCGCGTTTCCTTTCACTGGCTGGAAGCCTCCCAGCGCGGCCTTCCGGCCGACGGTCTCATTCCCGTCACTCCTCACCTCGTCTGCCTTCCGGGAACGGCAGCGGCACCGGTCCGCTGCGGCTTCCTCGAAGGCTCCATCGGCGGCCGGACTTCCTGCTCGGTCTATTCATCCCGACCATCTCCGTGCCGCGAAGTCATGCCCGGCGATGCGCAATGCCTGAAGGCACGCGCAGCCCACGGGCTGCCGCCGCTCTGAACATTCTCCCGCAGAATCTCAGAGCTGCTCCGGGCGGTCGAGCGGGCTGGGCGGCTGCGCGGCGGCTTTTTCAAGGTCCGCGAGCATGCGGGACAGGCGGTCCGTGAAGGATTCGGTCGAGAGCCGGCTCGAGAGAAGGTCGGCCCAGAGCGGAAAGGCCATCGGGGTGAGGCGTCGGGTGGCGAGGCGGACGATGGTGCGCTGCTGGAGGCTGCTGAGCGTTTCGTGGAGCCGCTGGAATTCGAACTGGCGTTCGAGGATGTCGCGTTTGGCCTGCGCGAGCAGGAGGTTCGCGGGATCGTAGCGGGCAAAGACATCGTAGAGCAGGCCCGACGAGACCTGGAGGGAACGGGCTGATTTCGCCTGCCCGGGAAAACCGGGAATGATGAGTCCGGCGACGCGGGCAATGTCGCGGAAGTGACGCCGGGCCAGTTCCCCGGTATTGAGGCAGGCCTCAAGGTCCTCAAGGAGATCGCCTGGGGAAAGCAGCGCAGGCCAATCAGCCCCGCTGAGATCATCGCGGCTGTGCAGTTCAAAGCCGTAGTCATTGAAGGAAACTTCGATGCTGCGGGGACAATCCCGGGCCATGCGCCATGCGGCCAGCGTGCCTATGCCTTCGTGCACAAGCCGTCCCGCGAAGGGATAAACGTAGACATGCGATCCATCGCGCGACGTCGTTTCCTCGATGAGCAATTCGCCGGGCGACGGCACACGGCTCCATGCCGATTGAATCGCCAGAATCGGAGCGACCGCCCGGATCTCCGGATCGTCGGCAAGCCCGCGGGCGGCGGCGTCCAGTTTCCGGCTCACCGCGGTCGCCAATTCCGTGCTGAGAGGACTCTTGCCGCCCTGCCACGAAGGAATGCGGCCCGGCTTGGCGGACGCCTTGGCATCGCGCACGACCGCCTTCATTTCCATGAGCCGGATCAATTCGAGCCGCCGTCCCCCGAAAATGAATTGCCCGCCCGGCCGGATGCCACTGATGAACCATTCCTCGACCGATCCCAGACGGCGTCCGGAACTGTACTGGACGGTGATGGCATGATCGGAAGCGATCGTGCCAATGGTCATGCGGTGGAGCCGGGCGGTGCGGACGTCGGTGACGGCGAAGGTTCCGTCCGGGAGGATGGCGACTTTCTGATACTGAGGATAGGCGCGCAGGGCGTGACCACCGGTGGTGATGAATCCAAGGAGCCATTCCCACGATTCATTGCTGAGCCCGGCGAAGGCGTGCGTGCTGCGCACTTCTCGGAACATGGCAGCGGGCTGGAAACCACCACCGCAGGCCACCGTGACAAGATGCTGCATGAGCACGTCGATCGGCTCGCGGAGCGGCCGGCGGGCTTCGATTTCACCACGGGCAAGGGCCTCGCGGGCAGCCGCAAATTCCACCAGTTCGAAGGCATGCGCAGGCACGCCGAAGATCCGGCTGACCGCTCCCGGGCGATGCCCACTGCGTCCCGCCCGCTGCAGCAGCCGGGCCATGCCCTTGGGACTGCCAACCTGGATAACTTGTTCCACCGGCGAAAAATCGACTCCGAGGTCGAGACTGCTCGTGCAGACCACACAGCGGACCGAGCCGGCCCGCAGGCGGGCTTCAACGTCGGCACGTTCCCGGCGGTCCAGCGATCCATGGTGCATGGCCAGTTCATCCGCAAGATCCGGAGCGGAATCGAGCAGCGCCTGGTACCAGATTTCCGCCTGACTCCGCGTATTCGTGAACAGCAGCGTCGTCTTCGCCTCACGGATCTTTGCGAGCACCTGCGGCACCATGCGCACACCGAGATGGCCGGACCATGGGAACTTTTCCATCTCGTCCGGGATGATTGTTTCGATGCCGACCGATCGGCGTTCTCCGGCCGCCACGATGATCCCGGAGGCTCCCGTATTTCCGAGCAGAACGTCGCGCGCTTCGGCCAGATTCCCGATGGTGGCACTCAATCCCCACGTGCGCAGGTCCGGATTCCACGCCCGCAGACGGGCAAGGCAAAGTTCCGTCTGAGTGCCGCGGCGGGTCGACATGAGTTCATGCCATTCATCCACGATGACCCCCTGCAGACCTGCGAAACGACTGGCAGCATCGGGCTGGCTGAGCAGCACCGAGAGACTCTCCGGAGTGGTGACGAGGGTTTCCGGAAGGCGGGCCGCCTGGCGCTTCCGCGCGGTACTGCCTGTGTCGCCCGTCCGTTCCTCGACGGTCCATGGCAGACCAAGCGAAAGCAGTGGCTCGCGCAGGGCCGCCGCGGTATCCGCGGAAAGCGCGCGCAGCGGCGTGATCCACAGAAGGCGCAGCCCACGCTCGCTGCCGGGACTCTCCATGGCCTGCAGCAGCGGACCAAACCACGCCGCGAGCGTCTTGCCCTGCCCCGTAGGAGCATGCAGCAACCCGCTCTTTCCTTCAAGCCACGCCAGCCACGCCTCCCTCTGAAAGGGAAATGCTTCCCAGCCACGCTCCGCAAACCAGCGCAGCGCCGGCCCCAGCCGGTCATCGCTCATCAGCGGCGGCGGCGGCCCATGGCCAGCAGACCCACAAGGCCCAGCACCGCAGCCGACGGCTCCGGAACCGGCATGACCGCAATGCCTCGGAAGGCCGTGTTCGCTCCCGCCGTCGCCAGCACATTCAAGGTGCCACTGGGAGCCGCGCCGTAACCACTCGCATCATTGAGACTGTAAAGCGTGCCCGCCGTCGTCAGATAAAGATCGACCCCCGATGGCCCAGCGATCCCCGTCAGATTGGAAATCCCGGTTGTCCCCGCCAGTGAAAGTGAGCCGCTCTGCGTCCACGCAGCCCCATCAAAGCTGTGCTTCACAAGTTGGTTCGCCACCGTGCTCAGTGCATAGACGGTATCATCGCCCGGAACTCCCGGGTTGAGGTCGGCAAGCCAGATGCCGTTGACCGCATCGCTGGAATTAAGTGTCAGCACTGCCGTCGGCACCGTCACCGCCGTCGGGGCCGGACCGTAACTCTGGACCTTGGCCGTGACCGCCGTCGAACCATTCGATGCAAAGAGAATGCCGCCACTGAGGACGACCTGACGCGAATTGCGGGCATCGACGACAGTGGATACCGAAGCCGAACTCAGATCGGGAATGTAGCGGACTGCGGATGAGGCTCCAATGTACGCCGGGCCAGTCGCGCTGTAGGATACCGCGCTGCGGATGGTGCCGGACACATCCGTGACAGCGAACGAAGTATCGACCGTCCCATCAAGGCCAAGCATGCCAACAACGCGCCCGGTGACCAGTGCCGTGTCGCTGGAAGGATTCGACCCACCGGCGTCCTTGCGGTAACCCGCGAAGACAAGGCGCGATCCATCTACCGAAGCAGTCATGATGCCCTCAGTGGTCGCATTGCCCACCGCCGTCATGGCAGCACCCCCGCTGGAAGCGACCGGAATCGACTGCACGAATGCCCCGCCTGTGGTATACTCATCAAGGAAGACCGCCGTGGCCGCCGTGCTGAGCGCCGCCGCTCCCGTGCCGACCCGGTAGATCACCAGATTTCCTGCAGAAACCGACGCCGCCTGCACCGCCGGAATCGTCGCGAGAGAAAGCAGGAGCGCTGTACAGCTCGGAGCGGAAAAGAATGGTCGGCAGCATTTCATGGTGGGGAGGATTTCAGATTTACCGCAATCTGACAAGCATGTTTCCTGCCCGTTCTGCGGAATTTCTTCAGAAAACGGGCGCATTTCCGACCGGAATGCTGCCTGGTTTCCTTCGATTTCAATCCCCCGCCGCGATCCGGACGGTGTCCTGCCAGAGTTCGGCTTCGCCGGGCAGTCCGAGCTGGGTGAGCTGGCGTGCGATTTCGCCGGGCTCCGGTTCGCGGATGCCCTCGCGGGCGATCTGGAGGTCGTCGGCGGGGCATTCCGGGAGAATGCGGCGGGCGAGGAACCAGCAGGCCCATGCGCGCCATGTGCGGAGGTCCTTGCGCGGCGGGACCATGCGGGTGGCGAGGTGCTGCCAATGCCTGCGCGGATTGCCGATGAATTGGTCCGGCTGGTGCGACCGCAGGATCCATGCGACCGCGCGGTAGGGCATCGGCCATTGGCGGACGATGGGTTCGCTGCCATCGAGATCACAACCCATGGCCCGGTTGATGAGCAGGAGCGACCTCGCCGGCAGGCCGGCGCGCCACAGGCACTGGGCGTAGCCGAGGGCGGTTTCATAGAAGGCGGGCCCGCGGTCGGAACCGAGGGCAGCCACCGCTTCCGCGGTCAGCGGTTCCCGCGGCACGGGCAGGAACGGACAGGGATCCAGAAGATTCTCCGGAGCCTGAGTCATCAGACAGCGACCCGCTGCGCGGCGGGATCCGGTGGTTTCGGCAGGGCCTTGTCCCTCCAATGGTAAAGGCTCCACGCCGCCGACAGAATCGTGAGCACAAACATGCCAACAATCCACCACTGGAAAAACCGTCCCAGATTCCGCAGCGAAGCCGAAAGAATATTCCCATCGCCACGGACGGCCGCTCGCTTCACCTGCCGCGCCGCCACCGCCAGCATGCTGCCAGGAATGAGCAGGGTCAGCGAAAGAATCACTCCGCCGGCCACCGCCGGCCATCCATGCGATGGCAGCACCCCGCCATCGGGAGTGACCTGACGCATCATTTCGCGGAACCAGCCGAGATCAAAGAGCCAGCCGGCCGCCCAGGCTGCCGTGAGCGCCATCACCAGACCGCCACTCACCAGCATGACCGCACTGAAAACTCC
>CAZSDE010000119.1:0-226 GCA_964605435.1 uncultured Akkermansia sp. | reverse complement strand
ATCCGCCAGCGCACGCGCCAAGAGGAGCAGCCCCGCATCGCCCACGGCCGCCTGCTGCGACGCAGAAACCGGGGGCGCGAAAAGATCCGGCCGGACTTCGCCACAGGTCGACCACGACGGCAGACCTTCCCGCCAGATCAGCGTATTCGGACGGATCACGCCGCCCGAGGCGAGCGGCAGCAACTGCGCTTCAGTCACAGGGACTCGTTCCTGCCGGTCAGTGAGA
>CAZSDE010000118.1:3302-8628 GCA_964605435.1 uncultured Akkermansia sp. | reverse complement strand
GACGAGGGGGAGGCGGATGTGATTCTGATCAATACGTGTTCGGTGCGGGATCAGGCGGAGCAGAAGGCGTTGGGGAAGATGGGGATGCTGGGGAGGTTGCGCCGGGTGAAGCCGCATGTGGTTTACGGGTTTCTGGGGTGCATGGCGCAGAGCCGCGGGGAGGAACTGATCCGCGACATTCCGCATCTGGATCTGGTGGCCGGAACACAGAAGTATCACCGTGTGGTGGATTATGTGGATGCACTGCTGAAGCGGAGGCTCGAGCGTCAGATGGACGATGAGCGCTTCAGCATTGTGGATGTGGCCGAGGAAGAAGCTTCGCAGAACACCATCCGGGATCAGCGGCTCGAGGAGCAGCAGGCGACCGCGTTTGTGAGCATCATGCAGGGATGCAACATGAAGTGCACCTTCTGCATTGTGCCGTACACAAGGGGTAGCGAGCGGGCCCGGCCGATTGCGGAAATTGTGGAGGAAGTGCGGAGGCTCGCTGGCGAGGGCGTCAGGGAAGTGACTCTGCTCGGGCAGATTGTGAATCGCTATGGCGTGCGGGAATTCCCGGTGGTGGGCGGATTGAGTCCGTTTGTGCAGTTGCTCGACGCGGTGCACGAGGTTGAAGGAATCGAGCGGATCCGCTTCACGAGTCCGCATCCGATCGGGTACCGGGACGATCTGATCGATGCCTTCCGCCGGCTGCCGAAGTTGTGTCCGCACATCCATCTGCCGCTCCAGAGTGGCAGCGAGGCCATTCTGAGGGCGATGCACCGGCCGTACAGTCCGGGGCGGTTCCTTGAGATCTGCGGGAAGATGCGGGAGGCGCGTCCGGATGTGGCCATCACGACCGACATCATTGTGGGATTTCCCGGCGAGAGCGAAGCGGACTACGAGGCCACCAAGGCGGTGGTGCGGGCGGCGGATTTCGACAACGCGTTCATTTTCCGCTACAGCAGGAGAAGAGGCACGCCGGCTGCGGAAATGCCGGACGAACTGCAGCTGCCCGAAAGGGTGAAGGAAGAACGGAATCAGGATCTGCTTGCGATGGTCAATGCGATGGCCAAGCCGAAGTACGAGCGGCTGGTGGGCAGCGAGGTGGAGATTCTCTGCGAAGGGTATTCGAAATCCACCAATGAGCGGCTTACGGGCCGGACGCCGCAGAACAAGATTGTCGTGTTCGAGGGACCGCTCGACCGGCTCAAGGGGCGGATTTTCCGGGTGCGGATCAATCATACGCACGGGTTCACCCTGTATGGGGATGCGGTGATGGCGGGTTGAGGGAGGGGGATTTCAGGGCGACGAAATCGCAAGCCGGAGGAACCGGCGGGGCTGACTGGCGGGGACACGGACCGAGACCGATCGTGCGTGGGCCGGGCCGGATTCCATGGTGATTGCGTCCGCGGTGAGGCTGGTCATGGGCTGACCTGCGGAACTGCGGGCGACGGCTGACCATGGACCATCCGGCGACGTGGCGGACGACACGGTGAGGGTGAGATCCGAGCGCGATGGGAAGCGGCGGAATGAGATGCCGAGGGGATGAGCCGGCGTGGCCGTGGGGAGGATCTCGGTGGAGGGCGCGAGGGGGTTGCCTCCGAGGGCGTACTCTGTGAGATTGGGAAGGCCGTCCCGATCCGGGTCGGCAGCGGGACTGGCGTCGGCGCCTGCATCAGGCGACCCCCAGAACGCCATGCGCCAGAGGGCTGCCGGCGGCGGTGGCGTGAGGCCGCGGAGGATGAGTGGGTAGAGGTGCTGAGCGCCATTGAGGTCGCCTCCGTTGTCCGCGATGAGCAAGACGGAGTGAGCGCCCGGACCGAGAGCGGGCAGGGCCGGACCGAGGGCGATGCCTTCGAAGTTCCGGGTCGAGACCGAGCCGACGTTGCGTTCCCAGAGGAGGGTTTTGGTGACGGCCACGTATGGAGTGGAGTCGAGGCTGGGGGCTTGACTTGTGTCCGTGGCGGCGGCGAAGCTGACGAGGTAGATGCGGTTGCGGAAGGAGGGAAGGAACGAAGTGCCGAGCGTTCGTTCGAGGACAAGGAGCTGGCCATCCGGAAGTGCGCAGAGATCCGAAACACCGCTGCGCTCAAGGGAGGTCAGGGAGCTGTCGACGCCGAAGGAATCGGTTCGGTAGGCCCACTGTCCCGACGGCTGGAGAGAGTGATTGAATCTCTGGAGGCGGACGAGGGATCCGGTGCTGGCAGTGGAGAGAGCACTCTCCTGGGCGAGTGCTTCCTCATTGGCCGTCCAGAGGGTGCCCGCATTCCATGAACAGGATTCGAAGCCGAAGTTCTGGCGGTCGTTCTGGAGAATGACCGGGATGGGAAGGCTGCGGAGGAAATCGCCATCCGGGAGCGAGTGTTCGCGGAGGTAGCCACCGTCCGGCCATGCGCCTTCGTCGGAAACGAAGAACGAATTCCGTTCGCCGGACCATGCGATGCCCTCGAGGTCGTAGCCTGCGGCAAGGGTGAAGGCCGCCGTCTGGCGGGCGCTGGTGATGTGGCCGCTGGCCGGGTCGATGGCGATGTCGAGCTCGGCTGTCCGGCGTTCCCCGGCGGCGTCGCTGATCGCGAGCCATGCATTGTCAGCCAGCCATGTGATGCCGCTCAATTCCCCCGTGGGGGCTGTGAAGCTCAAGACGCCCTGTCCGGGGTCGGTGATGCTGAGCTGGGCGTTGGCGGATGATGCGGCGACGAGTGCGGCGCAGGCAACAGCAGGCTTCATGTGGCAGTGGTCAGCGGCGGCGGAAGCGCTCGAGCTTCCGGGAAACCATGTCCGAGAACTGGCGGACTTCCTCGAGGCCGGTGAGTTCGGCGAGCATGCCGAACGCGGTCAAGGAAGCAGTGATGGCGAGGCCGAGACCGACGGCGCGTCCGGTTTGGCCAAGGATGGTCCAATAAGGTGCCAGCGTGAAATTCCATGCGGCCCATGCGACGGCGCTGAGGGCCGCCAGCGGCAGGAGGAGCCGGCCCGTGGAGGAGATGAGGCGCCGGGTTTCAAGGCCGCCGGTGAATTTCGCGAGGAAGAAGTAAAGGAGGACGAAATTGAGGGCGGCTACCGTGGTCGTGGTGAAGGCAAGGAACACGTGGTCCTTGCGGAGGACGTGCACGAAGACGTAATTCATGACCGCATTCACCGCGATGGAGAGGAACGCTACATACATCGGGATCCGGTTGCGGTCGATCGCCGTAAAGGCCGGTTGGATGATCTTGATGCAGGAATAGAAGACGAGGCCGATGGCATACCACTTGAGGATGGCAGCGGTTTCCACCGTTTCCCATGCAAGGAACTGGCCGCGTTCGTAGAGCACTGAAATGACCGGATGCGCGAGGAAGAAGAGACCAGCGGCGCAGGGCAGGGTCAGGAATGTGACGAGGCGCAGGCCGCTGCCGATGACCTCGCGGAAGCGGGAACTGATGCCGTCCGTGGCCACGCGGGAGATCACCGGAATGGTGAGGGTGGCCACCGTGACGCCGAAGACGCCAAGAGGAAGCTGCATGAGCCGGAAGGCGACATTAAGCCATGAAGTCGGACCATTCTGGAGAGGCAGGGCCGCGGCAAAGCCGGTATTCACAAAGACATTCACCTGGACGGCACTGCCGGCGATGATCGACGGGACCATGAGTCGGAGGACCCGCTGCACGCTGCTGTCGTTCCATGTGAAATCCGGCCGGAAACGGTAGCCGACCTTGCGGAGGGCGGGGATCTGCACAAGCAGCTGACCAAGGCCTCCGAGAAGTGTGCCGATGCTGAAGCCGATCATGCCATTGGCATCGAGGCCCTTGATCGAGCGGTCGTCGAGGATCCACGCGAGCCCGAATCCTCCTACGATGGAAAGGATATTGAAGCAGCTGCTCGCCATAGCCGGAATTCCGAAGACCTTCTTGGCATTGAGCATGCCCATGATGAGGGCGGCGAGCGATACCAGCATGATGAAGGGGAACATGATCTGGGTGAGAAGGACCGTGAAGCCCTGCTTATCCATGTTCCATTTATAGAGCAGCATGCCCACGATGGGCTTCGCCGAAGCGATGCCGATGAGTGAAATGATGCTCATGACGACGGCCGCCATGGTGAGCATGCGGTGAGCGAGGGCCCATGCCGTGGCATCGCCTTCCGTTTTCATCTTCTGACTGAAGACGGTGATGAACGCCGTGGAGAGAGCACCTTCTGCAAAGAGATCGCGCAGCAGATTCGGCAACCGGAAGGCGGCAATGAACGTGTCGCGGAGGCCCCCATTGAAGTACGAAGCGAACATCATTTCACGCACGAGCCCGAGCACGCGGCTGCTCCTGACGGCGAGGGCGCCAAGACCAGTGGCCTGGGCCGACGCCGGCTTCTCGGCGGCGTGGTCTGTCGGGCGGCTGCTCATGGGTTGGTCGCAGGCCGGGCGGCGCGGCGGAGTCGTTCCATGATGGCGACGCCAAGGCCACGGTCCGGGACAGGTTCCGCAATGATTTCGTCGACTCCGGATTCGTCTAGCTGGCGGAGGGCATGGAAGAAGCGGACAGCGGCTTCCGGCAGTTTGCCTTTGCCCGGGCCATTTGTTCCCAGCAGGGAAGACCAGCAGCACCATCGTCGGGGTCGCCCCGGTAGCTGAGGAGACCGTAGCGGCGGCCCGGTACGGGGCTGAAGACTTCCTCCGGCTCAAGGAGGCGGAGAGGGGTGCGCGGGGCGTAGTGTGACGCCAGCATGCCCGGGGCTTCCGGGCTGGCCGGCTGGTCCGGTCCCGGAACCTGATTGGCGAACTCGACGCGACCGAACGGTTTGAGGTCGTCCTTCGTGATCGGCCCGGCGCGCAGTACGCGGAGAATCGGTTTGGGAGAGCCGGGGAGGACCTTGACGATGGTCGATTCAAGGCCCGCGTGGCAGGCCCCGCCATCAACGATGAGCGGGATGCGGCCGTCGAGTTCGCTGAGCACCGCGGCCGCCGAGGTCGGGCTGATCCGGCCGAAGCGGTTGGCGCTGGGTGCGGCGAGCGGCCGCTTCAGGCTCGTGATGATGCGCTGGAAAATGGGATTGGCACTCTGGCGCACAGCCACCGTGGGAAGGCCCGCCGTGACAACGTCCGGGACGGCAGGGTTCTTCGGTAGGATCAGCGTGAGCGGCCCGGGCCAGAAGTGTTCCATCAGTTGAAGGACCGTGGCCTCGGTCTCCGGAGGAATGCTCGCGATTTCCGGGAGCCTGCTGCGGTGGGGAAGGTGAACAATGAGAGGGTCGAATGACGGACGTTCCTTCGCCGCGAAGATCTTCGCGACGGCCTCCGGATTCGTGGCGTCGGCGGCCAGTCCGTAGACGGTTTCCGTGGGAAGCGCGACGGTTTCTCCGGCGGCCAGCAGCT
>CAZSDE010000118.1:0-3292 GCA_964605435.1 uncultured Akkermansia sp. | reverse complement strand
TCCTTCAAATGGTCGGGTCGGTCCGTGGTGGCGGTTTCAGTTTGCATGCGGATGGGGCGTGTTTTCTGCACTGACAATCCGCAGGGAGCAAACGCGTTCCTGCATGCGGCAATGCCGCGTGCTTGCGTCGGCGGCGAAATGCAGTGATGGATGGAATGACGAGATAATGCAGGCACCAGGGAAGCCATCCACTGTTCCGCTCAATGTGGTCCTGATCGGGTTCATGGGCTGCGGGAAGTCCACGCTCGGGCCGCGGCTGGCCGAGAAACTGCGCTTCCGTTTTGTGGATACCGATAACCTCGTGGTGCGGCGGGCGGGACGGAGCATTCCGGCCATTTTCGCGGCCGAGGGAGAAGCTGGATTCCGGAAGCGTGAATCGGCCGTGCTCGACGAACTCCTGGCAGGGAAGGGGCGCATGGTGGTCGCAACCGGAGGTGGCATTGTGACGGTGCCGGAGAATATTCCGAAGCTGAAGCGCCTTGGCTGCGTGATCTGGCTGGACACGCCGGAAGCCACCATCTGGGAACGGGTTTCGCGCAATCAGGAACGCCCGCTGCTGCGGACCGAGAACCCGCGGGAAACCGTGCGCACCCTGCTCGAGGCGCGGCGTCCACTGTACCGTGCCGCCGCGGACATCGAGAGCGACAGCAGCGATCTGACGCCCGATGAAGCAGCCTACGGCCTGGCCGAGTGTGCCCGCATGCATTTTGCGGGATGGCGTCCGGCTGAAAACGGGTGATGCAGCCATGGCAGAGGAACCGGAGCATGAGGAAGCCGCGATGCGGAGGAGGCGGCTCGGTGCGGTGGCGACCGCGCTGGGATTCGACGAACTGCGGGTGGCGGCGGTGACCGGACCGGCGTGGCAGGCCGGCCGTTTTCTGAAATGGCTGGAAGATGGCGCGCACGGCAGCATGGGCTGGCTGGCGAAGGAACCGGCCCGTCGGGTGGATCCCCGTGAAGTGCTGCCCTGCTGCCGCTCCGTCATCAGCGTGGCCCTCAACTACCTGCCAGCCGGGACCACCCATCCGCTGCGGGAGGGTGCCCGCGGGAAATTTGCGCGGTATGCCCACGGAGACGATTACCATGGCATCATGGAAGCGCGTCTGCGCGATCTCGCGGCCGAGGTCGAAGCCCTCGGCGGAGCCCATCGCTTCTACGTGGATACTGGACCGGTGCTGGAGAGGGACTGGGCCAGTGCGGCCGGACTCGGCTGGAATGGAAAAAGCACCGTCCAGATTCACCGCCGTCTCGGTACATGGTTCTTTCTGGGCGAAATCCTGACAACTCTCGTAATTGCGCCCGATGAAGCCTCGCGGGACCACTGCGGCAACTGCACCCGCTGCATGGTAGCCTGCCCGACTCAGGCCATCACGGCCCCGCACCGCATGGATGCGCGGCGCTGTCTTTCCTATCTGACCATCGAATACAAGGGAAGCATCCCCGAGGAGTTCCGGAGGACTCTGGGCGACCGCATCTATGGCTGCGATGACTGTCTGGAGGTCTGTCCGTGGAACCGTTTCGCGGTAGCATCGCGCGAACAGGCCTTTACTGCGCGGCCGTTTGTGCATGGCTGGCTGCTGCGGGAATTTCTGGAGCTGAACGATGCCGGCTTCCGGGAACTGTTCCGGTGGTCCCCCGTGAAGCGGATTGGACGTCCGGCCTTTCTGCGGAACGTCTGCGTGGCCCTCGGAAATGTGGGGGGTCAAGAAGACCTCGCAGCGCTGCGGCGGGCCGCCCAGGATCCCGATCCCCTCATCGCCGAACATGCCCGCTGGGCGCTGGCCGAAGTCGAAGCCCGGCTGCAGCTCCAGTGAGGCCCGCACCGCCGCCGATTTCCCGTTGGCGGCAGCAGGGATTCCATGAGATCGCATGCCATGTGGTCCTTCCGGAAGCTTCCATGGATTCTGCCGCTGCTGCTGCTGTGCATGATGGCAGGGGCAGGCGACGAAGCGAAGAAATCGCATCCGCTGGTCGGCACCGTCGATGCCCGGGGAAATCTCATCCTGCACGTCTTCAGCGCAGCCAAGGGAGATGATCGACCGGCGGCCCTTGTCAGTGATTACGGCGTCGTGCTCTGCCGATCCCGTGACTGGGTGCTGTTCGTACTGGCCGACCGCGCCAGGCAGCGGGTCGTCGAATTCACCACTTACGGCGATTTTGAAAAGGCGCTCGCCGGCCTTCCGAAAGGCAGTGAAGTTACTGTCTACGACCGCTGTCTGCTGCCCGAGTTCTACGATTTCTATCCCGTCCATGAGGAACTCGGGCAGAAATTCCGGCGCACTTGCGCCCAAAGGGAACTCAAGGTCGCCGAAGACAACCGCACCATCTGTACCTGCACGGCAGCCGGGCCTCCCGAGCCCGCGGAGCCAGTGCCCGCCGGAAAGCAATGAACCCGGACCCTGCTGCGGAGCCCGCCGGACCGGACTCCAGCGGGAATGCCGGCACCGATGCCGAATTGCTGGGCCGGATCGCTGAATTGCTCTGGGAATGTCAGCGCTTCCCGCGCAAGCGTGTAAAGCCGGAAACGACGCTGCAGGGCGATGCGGGCTTGGATGGAGACGACGCCCGGGAATTCCTCGCCGCCTTCGCGAGCACCTTCAATGTCAGTCTCGACGGCCTGCGGTTTGCCGATCACTTCAGCGAAGAAGGCTTTCCAGTCGCTGCAGGACTTCTCCTGATGACCGCAGTCATCAGCACCGTCCTTTGGCCATGGTGCCTGCCCGGTTGGCTCGCCGCAGTATGGTGGTGGCAACGCCGCTGTGCCCGGAAACGCCGGGAACTCACGGTGGCCGGCCTCCTGCGGTCCGCGCGCGCAGGGCACTGGGTGGAACCCGGCTGAGATGGCGCGGATTCAAGTCGTGGCGGCGTCTATGCCTCGCTATCCACGCGGTACTGCGAAAGGTGCCGCAGCCGATCCCTCAGCGCTTCAAGCCGCTGGAATGATTCGGACGCGCTGCTGCCGAGGATTTCCGGATTCCTCAGCAGGACCGCCGTGCCCGTCATGCAGACCATGAGCATGCCCTTTCCGCCGCCCACTTCCGCATAGTCAATGTCTGCGGCGATCACGGCGTTCGCCCTCAGATCAAGAGCCTCCATTCGGAGAATGCCTTTGCAGATGTTTTCCCCAGCCTTGATTTTCTCATTGTAGGCTTTCGATTGGGCACCGGCAATGTCCGTGAACGAAGCCGTGAACTCGGCAAACACGCCGGTGCCAGTGGTCGTCTGTGCAGTGACAAGCCCGCAGACCGTGTAGTCCCAGTGCAGCGGCGACTGCAGCGACAGAATCGGGATG
>CAZSDE010000117.1:0-8792 GCA_964605435.1 uncultured Akkermansia sp. | reverse complement strand
AATGATGCGCCGCATGAGCCTGATTCTTCTCTGTCACCTGCTCGGGGCGCTCACCTCGCTGCATGCCATCATGGGCGTGCGCACTTCCCAGGGGGCCATCGCATGGGCCGTCTCGCTCAATACCTTTCCCTACCTCGCGGTGCCCGCCTACTGGGTGCTCGGACGCTCGAATTTCGAAGGTTATACCGTCCTACGCCGTGAGGCGGCCGGCAGCCTCACCGCCGCACAGCGGCAGCTTGCGCAGGATCTTCTCGCCATGCGCCCGGAACCAGGGACTGAACCCGCCGCCGCCCATCTTCTCGAAAAGCTGGCGAAACTTCCCGCCACCCGCGGCAATCACGCGGAACTCCTCATCGATGGCAAGGCCACCTTCGATGCCATCCTCGCATCGATCGCGGCTGCCCGGGACTACGTGCTCGTCCAGTTCTACATCATCCATGACGACGGACTCGGCTGCCGCCTGCGCGATGCCCTTGTGGCACGGGCGAAAGCGGGTGTCCGCTGCTACGTGGTGTACGACGAAGTCGGCAGTCATGGACTGCCCGCTTCCTACCTTGCCAGCCTCCGCACCGCAGGCGTCGCCATCCTCCCCTTCAATACCCGCAAAGGCGACGCCAACCGTTTCCAGCTCAACTTCCGCAACCACCGCAAGATCGTCATCGTGGACGGCCGCACCGCCTTTGTCGGCGGACACAATGTGGGCGACGAATACCTTGGCCTGAATCCTGACATTGGCCCGTGGCGCGATACGCATGTGAAGGTCACCGGCCCAGTGGTCCAGTGCGTCCAGATTTCATGGCTGGAGGATTGGTACTGGACCGCGGCGAGCGTTCCGGCGCTCGAGTGGAAACCGGAACCAGCTCCGGAAGGCAGCGATGGTCTGGCCTTCTGCCTGCCTTCGGGTCCGGCCGACGAACTGGAAACCTGCACGCTCTTCTTCCTCCACGCCATCCAGTCGGCCCGCCGCCGGGTCTGGATCGCGAGTCCGTATTTTGTGCCGGATGAACAGATGATTTCGGCCCTGCAGCTCGCTGCCCTGCGCGGCGTGGATGTCCGCATTCTCGTCCCGGCGAAGGCCGACAGCCAGATGGTGTACCTCTCGGGCTTCACGTACCTCCCGGAACTCGAAAAGGCCGGCATTCGCACCTTCCGGTACCAGGAGGGCTTCCTGCACGAAAAGGCCATCCTCGTGGACGATGTCTGCGGCATCGGCACCGCCAACTTCGACAACCGGAGCTTCCGCCTGAATTTCGAGATCACCCTCCTGTTTGCAGAAGCAGGTACGGTGCAGGCGGCCGAAGCCATGTTCCTCGACGACTTCAGCCGCAGCCACGAAGCCCGCGCCGCCGACTTCACATCCAAACCATGGTGGTTCCGCCTCGCCGCCCGCACCTGCCGCCTCATGGCCCCCGTCCAGTAGGCGAACGCCCCGGCCGATGCTTCCCAGCCTCCCGCCTGGACAAAACCCGTGGCCGCGCGGATTCTTTCACCGTGTCCTCCCCACCATGCACCAAAGATGAACTGTCTGGCCGCGATCCCGTCTGGAATCCGGCCCGCTGGCTCCCGACCACCCGCGACGAAGTGCTCGCAAGGGGCTGGGACGAACTGGATGTCATCATCGTATCGGGCGACGCCTACGTGGACCACCCGGCCTTCGGTCCGGCGGTGATCGGACGCCTGCTCGAAGCCGAGGGACTGCGGGTGGCCATCATCGCCCAGCCCAACTGGCGCGATGACCTCCGCGACTTCCGGAAACTCGGCGCACCGCGCCTTTTCTTCGGCGTCACCTCGGGCTGCATGGACTCGATGGTCAATCACTACACCGCTGCGCGGAAGCGCCGCAGCGAGGACGCCTACACGCCCGGCGGGCAGCACGGATTCCGTCCGGATTATGCCACCACGGTCTACTCGCGGATCCTCAAGCAGCTCTTCCCCGACGTACCCGTGATGATCGGTGGCATCGAGGCCAGCCTGCGGAGAGTGACGCATTTCGATTACTGGTCGGAGGAGCTGAAGCCATCGATTCTGGCGGACAGCGGTGCCGACCTCCTCGTGTATGGCATGGGAGAACTTCCGCTGAAGGAATGCGTGCGCCTGCTGCAGCGCGGCGTCCCTTTCCCTTCGCTCACGAACATCCCGCAGACTGCCTACCTGCTGCCCCCTGGCGAGGTTCCGCCCAAAAACCGCAACTGGGAAGACTGTGCACTTCATTCCCATGAGGACTGCCTCGGGAACCGCGAGCATTACTCCCGCAACTTCAAGAACATCGAAACCGAATCGAACCGCGTCAAGGCCCGCCGCATTCTCCAGCAGACGGCCGACCGCCTCCTCGTGGTCAATCCGCCCTTCCCCGTGATGAGCGAGCAGCAGATCGACGCTTCCTTCGACCTGCCCTACACACGCCTGCCCCATCCGAAGTACCGCAAGCGCGGCCCCATCCCGGCCTACGAGATGATCAAGCACTCGGTCAACATGCACCGCGGTTGCTTCGGTGGCTGCAGCTTCTGCACCATTTCCGCCCACCAGGGGAAATTCGTCGCCTCGCGATCCAAGGCCAGCATCCTCCGCGAGGTCGAGTCGATCAAGCAGATGCCCGACTTCCGCGGTACCATCAGCGACCTCGGCGGGCCGTCGGCCAACATGTACCGCATGAAGGGAAAGCAGCAGTGGATCTGCGACGAATGCATCCGTCCGTCCTGCATCTGGCCCGACGTCTGCCGCAACCTTGACACGGACCATACCCCCCTCCTCGAAATCTACGAAGCCGTCCGCAACACCGACGGCGTCAAGCATGCCTTCGTCGCCAGCGGCATCCGCTACGACCTCTTCCTCCATGAAAAAGGCACCACCCCGGAGGTCAAGGCAAGTCACGAGAAGTACATCGAGGAACTCGCTGCCCATCACGTGCCCGGCCGTCTCAAGGTGGCTCCCGAACACACCAGCGATCACGTCCTCAAGGTCATGCGGAAACCAACCTTCAACCTCTTCTACAGGTTCAAGGAAAAGTTCGACCGGGCCGCCGCCCGCGCCGGCAAGCCGGACATGCCCGTGATTCCCTACTTCATCAGTTCCCACCCCGGATCCCGTCCGGAAGACATGGCGGATCTCGCCCTCAAGACGAAGGACCTCGGCTTCCGTCTCGAACAAGTCCAGGACTTCACCCCAACCCCCATGACGGTCGCCACCGAAATCTACGTGACAGGCACCCATCCGTACGACGGCAGCAAGGTCGAGGTCGCCCGCACCCCGGAAGAAAAGGAAATCCAGCGCAGCTTCTTCTTCTGGTACAAACCCGAAATGCGCCAGGTCCTGCGCCGCACGCTCAACAGAATCGGCCTCGGCTCAGTCGCCGGCCGGCTCCTCGATGACCCGCGCCCGACAAGGGACGTGACCCCGCCACCCCACATCGCTCCCTGCGGCCGCAAGCTCCCGCAGCCTCCGCCGGATTCCCGAGGCAAAGGATTCCTGCGCCGGGAAAAGGGCGGGAAGAAATAGGCGACGCGGAATCCGGGCCGCTGGCTCCCCATAGCCAGCCCTCCCGCCGGCAAAACACGGCAGGGGCGCTCACCCGACGAAAAGAACTCACGGCTCTCCAGCCGCGCGGCGCAGGATGAATTCAGTGCTGACCGGTCTGGCAAGGCGGCGCTGGAGCGACCGCAGGGCATCTTCAATCTTCCGGGCCTCTTCGCCGATGGCATCGCGTTCGGGGTGAGCGGCGAGCAGGCGCGGCACGTCGCGGCGCATCCAGTCGATTTCGTCCCGCAGGTCGGTGACCGTCTTGAGCAATTGCGCCTAGGCATGCCATGGACCTCCGGGTTCCCATGGCTCGCCGCTCGCGGAGGCGAGGTTGACCCCATCGGCAAGCTGGGCCGCTGTCCATGTTCCAAGCGGACGGTTGCCTGCGAGCACGTCCCAGCGCCCTTCGGCGAGCCCACGCACGGTCAGGCCATAGCGGTTGAGTTCGTCGGTGATGGGTATGTGGAATCCCATGAGCATCCAGAGGGGCTGAAGATTGAGGGGCTGCCGGCTGTCGAGCCGCAGGAAGCACAGTTCACGCTCGCTGCGGCGGATGCCGCTGATGGTGCAGGACTCCGTCTGCACGGCCTCCGCGCGTTCGGCATCCATGATGGCCCACGAAACATCTGCGGGTGCCCCAAGCCCTTTGAGAATGGTGACCGCCATGGCCATCTGGCCGAGATCGTTGAGGTGGACACCGTCCTCGGTGTGCATCCGCGGGCGCTTCCGTTCGTCTGGCTCGGCCGCACCGGCGGAAAGCATGCGGCGCTGCACCGCACGCATGCCGCGCTGCACATCGATGGCATCGGCTCCCTGCTCCCGGGCCTGAGCAAGGGCGTCGTCCCCCATCTTCTGAAGAAATCCCCGCTCGGCAGTCGCCGGATCCTCCGCCGTAATGGCTGCTGAACACACAAACACCCGCACCCCCTTCTCCCGGCAGCGCCGCACGATCTCCCGCAGGGAATCAAGATGCTCCCGGCGGTGCACCTCATCCGCCTTCGTCCCCCATCCAATGTCATTGATCCCATAGGCCACCGTCAGAACCGTCGCGCCCCGCGCCAACACTGCCTCATCAAGGCGTTCCAGCGCCCCCTTGGCCGTCTCGCCGCCACGCCCGGCATTGACGAACCGGACCTTCCGCTCCGGGAACCGCAGCAAAGTGTAATTCTCAATGATGCGCGAATAACCGCGGGCCGCCGTAATGCTGTCGCCCAGAAATACCACCGTATCCCCATCACGCAGCGCAAATTCCCCGGCCCAGCCCCACGGCACGGAACCCAGAAGCAGTACCATTACCCGCAGCAGCAGAAATCTCATGCCGTCTCTGTTTCCGTTACGGCTGTACCTCCGGAATCACGCCGCCGCCCGGTCACCTCGGCAAAGCGCTCCTCATAGCCCGGATGATTCGTTCCCATGATCCGATCCCAGAAGTTGAAATACAGACCAAAATTCCCACGCATGCTCTCATGATGCATGATGTGATTCGTCGGCGTATTCAGGAGATAGCGCAGCGGACTCCGCATGAACCCAGCCGGATTGTACTCGTATCCCGTGTGCCCAATCACATTGAAAAGCATCTGCCAGACCATGAACAACCCGAACGCCAGCGGATGTACAGGCATCACCGTCACCGCGATCGGAAAAATCGCCGCCTGCACCAGCGCCTCCAGCGGACTGAACGCAAAGGACGACCACGGAGTCGGATTCACTGAGAGATGATGCGTCCGGTGAAAGTACCGGAACAACCGCGGATGATGCATGGCCCGGTGCGTCCAGTAAAACCATGTGTCATGCAGCAGAATCGTCAGCCCCACACTCGCCCACCACCAGCCCCGCGAATGAGCCGACACTTCCCAGTACATCCGCGTCCAGCCACGCCACGACGCCTCCAGCGTCGCCCAGCCCACCAACCCGAAAATCAAAACCGTCACCGCCGAATCCCTCATCTCCCGCCGCACCTGAGCCGACCCCGGAAGCCGCTGAATGATCTTCCGGTGCAGCCACCTCCGCCGGAACCACACATACCCCAGCAGCCACGCCACCCCCGCAAACAACAAATACCGCAACGCCGTGCTCGCCGTCACCAGCGTCATCACTTTCCATCCACTCAGACTTTCCAGATACGGCATTCGTCAGTAAAGAAGGTTCCCGGAAACAGTTCATGACAACACTCACTGAGTCAACTCAATAATTCACCATGCCGGAACGGAAGCGGAAGCCGATGACTGTGCCTGTGGTGCGGATGCGCCGTGGGGAGAAGAAGCTGCAGACGCGGAGCCAGGTACTGGCGGCGGCGCTGGAGGAATTCCGGGAGAAGGGATTCGAGGAGGCGAGCACGGCGGAGATGGCGCGGCGTGCGGGGGTATCGCATGGGGCGGTTTTCACGGTGGAGCCGAGCAAGGAGCGTCTGGCGGTGGCGGCGTTTGGGGACGAGGTACGGTCGGTGGGGGAGCAGGCGTTTGCGCGGGCCTTTGCGCGGCAGGCGGCGCCTGCGACTGCGGTGATGGGAATCTTCGGGACGCTCTTTGATTTCTATGAGGGGCATCAGCGGATTTCGCGGGTGCTGCTGCGCGAGATGCTGCTGACGGCACAGCCGTCGGGGGAAGGCATGGAGGACCGGCTGCTGAACGACTACCTGGCGGGCCTGCGGATTCTTGTGCAGACGGCGGTGGCGCGGGGAAAGCTGGCGGCGGCGGTGGATGCCGATGCGGTGGCTTCGGCTTTGCTGGGAGTGTATGTGGTATTTCTGCTGGCGCGGCTCAATGGAGCGCACCCCGACCGCGCGACGCATCTGGAACGCTGCCGCCGCGCCGTGCTCGCGGTGCTCGGTCAGTGAGGCGAAGGTGATCGTGGCATCGGCGACTGGCGGCAGGGCAGGGGAGATCAATCGCGTGCCTTGAGCACGGCGACCGGGTCGAGCTGGTGCAGCTGGCGTTGGACCGCGAGGGCGGCGGCGAGGGCGGCGCTGGCGATGACGATGGCGGCAAATGCGTAGGTGTTTGCATGGACCACGGCGGGAAGGCGGAGTGTTTCCGTGGCGAGCGAGGCAACGACGGCACCGGCGAGCAGCCGACCGAGGACAAGCCCGAGCGGCAGGCCGATGGCAAGAATGAGACCGATTTCGGTGAAGAGGAGTCGCGATACCTCGGCCTCGGTGAATCCGAGCACCCGGAGGCTGGCGAATTCCCGGCGGTGTTCCGCCACGGTGATTCTGCCGGTGTTGTAGACGACGCCGCACGCAATGATGCAGGCGAAGACGACATTGAAGAAACGCATGCGGAGCAGGGTTTCCGCCATGGTGCGCTGGAAGGTTTCCATCATGGCAGCCCGCGAAGTGACCCCGGCGACCGCGGGGGCGGCCGCCACGGCCTGCAGGAACGACTCTGATTCCGCCGCATCAATCCGGACGTATGCACCCGACACGGTGGCACCCGAATCCGTGTACTTCGGCAGGTCCGCGAGCTGGATGACGGCCTGAAGGCCGGCGAGGTCGTCGATGAGGGCAGTGACCGTGGTGCTGACGTGACGCTGACGGCCTTCGAGAACCTCAATGAAGACGGCGTCGCCGGGGCGGACGTTCAGAATGCGGGCGAGTTCCGAGGAGATCGCAACCCCGCCTCGTTCGAGCGGAACGGGACGAAGCCGGCGGTCGACGACGGGCACGAGTTCCCGCTCCCGACCGTAGGCGGTCATTGGAACGAGACGGCTATGCTGCCCGGAACGGATCCGCACCGGCACTGAGCGGAACGTTTCGCTGCGCAGGACGCCGGGGAGCTGCCGGAGGGCACGGCCTGCTTCCGGCCCGGCCGCTTCTTCGAGAACGATCTGATAGTCGTGACGCTGACTCCCGCGGTACATGACGTCGATGATTTCGCGGAAGAGGTCGCTGCTGAAGGTTCCGAGGATGAGGACAGCGGTGCCGAGCGCGATGCCAAGCACGGTTCCTGCTGTCCGCCATGGATGGTGGGTCAGATAGCGCAGCACCATTCGACCGCGCGGGCCAGCGGAGCGGAAGAAGCGCTCGCCCGATGAGATGCCAAAACGTGGAGGAGCCTCCGGGCGCATTGCTTCTGCAGGCGGGATGCCGGTGGCGGCGCGGACCGCAGACCAGACCGCGAGCGCCGCCGCGGCCGGACAGAGGATCCATGCAGCGAGAAGCACGGCCGGCGCAGGTTCGTAGCGGAGCACCGGAAAGCGGAAGAAACCGGCGTACATTTCCGTGAGGCTGCGACCGAGCCACAGACCGGCCAGCGTTCCCGCGAAGGCTCCCGCCAATCCGACTACGATGGCCAGCTTCAGATAATGCCATGCGATGCGGGAGGCGGGATACCCAAAGGCGCGCATCGCTGCCATCTGTTCCCGCTGCGTCCCGATGAGCCTCGCAAGCACGGTGCGCAGCAGAAAGGCCGCCACGAACAGGAAAATGCCCGGCACCATGGTCGCCATCGCATTGAGTTCCCGGATCTCATTGTCCACCATGTGGGCCGAAAGCTGATCGCTCCGGGAGACCGCACCGACGCCACCCCAGGGAGCAAGGATCCGGTCGGTGGCCGCCAGCACGGAGGCCTCCGATGCCCCGGCATGAAGCCTCAGGGCGGCATCATTGCAGGCTCCCCGCAGGCCCCCCGCAGCCGCCAGCGCGTCACGGGGCATCCAGAGAATTCCAAACCGCCGCGCATCCGGCAGAAACTCGCCCGGACGGATCGCATAGATGAATTCCGGCGAAAGCGCCGTCCCGCTCACGCGCAGTGCGAGCCGATGCCCGTGAATCACGGCTGGCAGAACATCGCCCGGTTCCAGACGGTGAGCCCCGGCAAAGGCATCGCTCACGAGGGCCTCGTCGGCTGCTTCCGGCCAGCGGCCCCGGCGCAGATGAATGCGGTTGAGCCCGTCACCGTCTTCACCGGGCAGCGAAATGACACGGGCCGTGCAGGATCCTTCACCCGACGGAACCTCGAGCGTCGCCGCAAGGACCACTCTGGTCTCGGCAGCGGCCACTCCCGGAATGTCGAGGAGATCGCGCACAATCCGGTCGGGTGCCCGGCGGAAGGTGGCGAAGACATCAGCGAAGCGCTGCTCCGAGTAATAATGGTCCCGCGATTCCTGCAGGGAAATCAGCGCGGTGCGCGCCATCACAAACGCTGCCACCCCGCAGGCCATCACAAGGGCAATCGCTCCGAGCTGCACCTTCATGGCTGCGAGATCCCGGAGCAGTTTGCGGTCGAGTGCCTTCATGAGCATGTGACCATTACCACCGCAGCTCCGCGGCCCGCTGC
>CAZSDE010000116.1:2547-8801 GCA_964605435.1 uncultured Akkermansia sp. | reverse complement strand
CGCCGGTGACTGGTTCGATGACCACCGAGTATCCGAAGATACCCTTTTCGGGCGGCTGATCCGCAAGCCGCAGGGTCGTGCGGAACGAATCCTCGGGCACCGGGACCGTCTGTTCACTGACCGTCTGGCCTTCCTTGAGGAGGCGGACCCGCAGTTCCCGGCCGCGCAGGCCATCGGCTTTGAGGTCAGCCCGGATGCGGACGCGGTCGCCGAGGAAGACACTCTGGGGACTCGACAGCGAAACAACGGCGGCGTCGACCGAGCCCCGGGTGCTTCCGGTGACCACGGCACTGACGGGCGATCCCTGGAGACCGAGTCCGCGGGCGGCATCGTCGGGCGGCAGCAGGCCATTGTGGCGGAAATCGGACAGCACGACCACGCCCGCGAGGTTTTCCGGCGGCCATGTTTCCCGGATTTTGTCGAGGGCCGAGGCAAGGTCGGTCCGGCGGCGCAGTTCGGGGTCGTCCGTGAAGGCTTCCGGGGCGAGCGATTCGACTTCGGCGGCCTTGCTCCCGAAGCGCATGAGGCGCAGCGTGTATTTTTCGCGGACCTGATCGAGGAATGAAGGTTTGCCATCGCGGCCGCGGGTGAGGGCGAGCCGGGCCGTTTCGCCGCGGGTCCGGGCGGCGGCGGCATCAATGCGGTCGCGGGCGTCCGGTGGCAGGGCGGCGTAGAACGTTTCATCGGCGGCGAGGGCGACGGCGGGCGCGACACTGAGTCCCTCATCGAGGGCGGCGGCGGCATCACTGAAGCCCCGGCGCAGCTGGCGGGCATTGCGGCTGCCCAGGCCTGCGCGGATCTGATTGAGTCCTTCGAGGGTATCATTGCCGAGGCGGCGCCGCATGATGTCCTGGGCACGGCGGAAATCTTCCGTGATCGTCCCCACGTTCACATCGATGGCCGGGCGGACGCGGGCGGCCCATTGCCTTGTCTGATCCTCGAGTTCGCGCCAGTTGGCGGCTTCCTTTTCGAGCCGGGTTTTTTCCTCGTCGCGGCCGAGCATTTCGACGACGCGGAGGGATTCGGCGGCGGCGGCTAGTCGTTCGAGCAGGCTGCGGCCTTCGCTGAGGGCGGTGGCGAGCGGCGGACGGTTCCTGAGAAAATCCATGCCTTCGAAGGCAGCCAGCCCGAGTTTTTCATCGACTGGCATTTCGCGGTCGGCGATCTGCATGGAGGCGGAATCGTCGACGAGGACGACGACGTTGCGGTCTTCCCGGCGTTCCTCGTCGCGGGCAAAGACCGGCTGGACGAGCATGGTGAGGACGGCTGCGGTCATGAGGATCCGCAGGGCCAGCAGCCAGCGGCCGAGCGATGGCTTCACGATGCGTTTTTCGAGCTGGTACAGGCCGCAGATGATTTCGATGGCGGTGGCACCGACGAGGGCATTGACCCAGAGTGGCCATGAGGATTCGAGGACCAGGTGGCGCGCCACCGCCTGCCAGACGGCCCAGATGGCGGCAGTGCCGACGGCGATACGGAGCGGCCATGCGAGCCAGCGCAGGAGTTTTCCGGTGGCGAAGCGACGGCTCAGCCAGTGCAGCAGCATCCAGAAAAGCAGGAGGGCCGCCGCTCCCATCCAGACGGTCGGCGTGGCAATGGCGCTATCGAGCAGGTCAGTGCGCAGAGGTTTGGTCGGCATGCTTCAGATGGAAAAAAATCACGGATTGGTGCCCTGCCGCACCCGTTCGAGGGCATCGCGGAACTGCCGCGACGGTTCGAATTTGTTTTCGAAATCGACACTGATGTCTTCGCCGCTGCGGCGGCCCACGGCGATCCAGCGGGTCAGGGCGGTTTCGCAGAGCAGGAGGAAGAGAGCGCCGACGGCGAGGTACTTCCAGAGTTCCTCGCCGAATTCCCGGCCGCTCAGGACGGTCACGATTTCCTTCACGCCGGGGGGTTCGAGCAATTCGATCCGGTTGCGTACGAAGTCGAGGTCCTTGGGACCGAGTGCGGTCATGCGGCTTTCGGCGGCATCGTCGGCGACACTGAATGGTATGGTGCCATCCTTGGCGGGCAGGCTTCCGTAATCCTTGAGGCGTTCCGCGGGAACCTTCATGCGGTAGAGGCCCGGGACAATGTCCGAGCCGAGTCGGGCGACGAGGCCGCCGCGGGTGAAGACGAGATCGGCCGCCCGCGGGAGGTTGTCCGGTCCCTCCACTTCGAGGGAACCGACTACGGATTCGGCCTGTTCGCTGCCGGGCGGAAACGGAGTCAGGCAATCGGGCGGCAGAATTTCGCGGGGCTGGCTCTGACTCCGCCAGTAGATCTGCAGGGCGGCCCCGCCGCTGCCGTCGACGAGGTCGATCTGAATCGGATAGTACCGTCCCGCTTCGAGGGTCATGCGGCCTTCTCCGCCGCGTTCGATGACTTTCCGGCCGCCGATGGTGACTGTGACACTGTCATCGCCCCAGCCATCGAAGACATATTCCTCGGAAAAGCGCGGCAGCAGGGCACCGGTCCAGCGGGCGGTGAAATCCTCGGAAACTCCCGGGGCCGGACTGCCGCCGCCCCACTGGAAATCGGGTTTTGGATCAATGCGCACGTGGACTGGCTGACCGGTCGCCACGCCGCGGAAGTATTCGCCTTTGAGCCCGCCATCGGCGGCTCCGCGGGCCAGGGGCAGATTGAGCTGGGCGGCTGGTTCCCGGTTGAGGGGCTGGCCATCGGGATTGGCGAGGTGGTAGACGAGCTGGTGCACGAGGGCGACGAAGGCCTGCCGCGACGGAAGATTGCCGGAGGCCGTGTCGAAATTGCACGAAGTCATCACGACCGTGCCAAAGCCTGATTTGACGGAGGCGAGGAAGGTGTCGCCATTGGCGGCGCGGCCGCCCGCAGAGGCACCGGACGCGGCATCCGGTTCCATCTTCCAGTAGCGCTGCAGCAGGGAAGTCCCGAGGTCGCTCTGCTTTGTGTCCGCCACGAGCCGCAGGGCCGGATGCGAAAAGGTATTGAGGGCGAGCGTCACGCCGTCGGGCGGCAGGCTTTCACTGATGAGCCGGGCCGGGAGGAGCCGTGAGCCATCGGGGGCCCGCCATTGATTGTAGAAGGCTGGATCAGCCGTGGAGCCAGGCAGCGCGAGCAGACCTCCCCCGCCCTGCACCCATCCGGTGAGGCGGCGCGCCACCGATTCCGGGAGCTTGGCAATTCCTGCGAGGATGACCACGCGCCATGGGGCGAACGAGGTCACGCCGAGGGCGCGGCTTACGGGCATGACTTCCGGAGCCATGGAAACCGATGCGCGACCGTCTTCCTTGTCGTTGCCGAGCACGGCGGGAGCGAGCGCGAGGGCCGTGAAGGCACCCGCCCGGTCGAGGAAGCGTTCCGAGGGATTGCCATCGATGAGCAGGACCGGCAGGCGGTCGATGACACTGCAGACACTCACGGTTTCGTCGTCGAGCGGCAGGTCGTCGCGGCCAAGGACGACGGCCCGCACGGGGACGCTGCCGGCTTCCTTGAACTGGTGCAGAAAGCGGACGGTTTCCTTGCCGCCGGGAGGCAGTTGTCCGGTCCCGGGGTCCTTGAGAACGGTTTCGCCGATGTGGAGTTCCACGCCGCCGGGCGTGAGGGCTTCGGTTCCGGTGTTCTCCACGGTCACTTCGATGGTCACGGGCCGGTCGGTGCCGATCACTTCGCGGCTGTAGGCAATGCCTGCGGCAGCGACATTGCGGAACGAAGTCGGCAGCGTGTACTTGCGCATCATGATGCGCGGCTTCGAGCGCAGAGTTTCCATGCCGGCGAGGAGGGATTCCCAGCGCGCCCGGTTATCGAGTTCCCAGCCCATGTTCTGGCCGTCGGTGAGGACGATGATTTCCTTGTTCGGATTCGAGCCCGCCGCCACGGAAACCGCGGCTGCCGCAAGGGAATCAAAGGCCGCCATCCTTCCGCGCACCGGCTTCATGGCTCCGAGCGCGGCAAGGAGATCGGTCCGGTTGACCACGGGTTCCGCCACGCGCGCCATGGGGACCGGGCCGCCGAGGATCAGGCTGAAAGCGGTTCCGCCCGAAGCCTTTTCGATGATTTCCCGGGCTTCGAGGAGGGCGAGATCGAAGTTGGTGCCGGCCACCCCGGAGGCCAGCTGCATGGAGGTCGATCCATCGATGACGATGGCCACGTCCTTGCGGCCCGCAGTGCCGAAGCGCTTCAGATTCCATTTCTTTTCGTAGACGACCGCGAGCACGCAGAGGGCGAGCAATGCGAGTCCGGCGAGCAGGAGGCCCCAGAACCAGCGGCGGCGGTTCCGCAGCACCACGGCGGTCGTGAGGGCGACCACGCCCAGCAGAAAGGCCGGCAGGACCACGCCCCATGGCACCGCGGATCCCGGCGGCACAAACGGCCGTGCCACCGCCAGCGCCACCAGCCCCATGAGCAGGGCGCGCGCCGCCATGAGCAGCGCTTCCTCCAGCTCGATCCGGCTCTTCCGCGATTCCACGGAATCCATGAGAAACTGCATCGCTCCCCAATCCACAATCTTCGCGGTGCGCCGCGACAGCAGGTGAATGATCACGGGAATGAGCACGGCTCCGAGGCCGGCCAGCAGGGCTGTATTCAGAAAAGACACGCGTTTTCCAGGAAAGGATTGGTTGGTTCAGCGGCGCCGCGCGCCCCGCCGCGCAAGGAAGTCAGCAAGCGCCGTGGTGTACGGCATCTTCGTCGAAAGCGGCACGTAATCCGCCTGCAGCCGACCGCAGGCCGCCTCGATCTTCGCCACATGTTCCCGCACCCGTTCGAGATAGGCAGCCCGCACCGTGCGGGGATCGATCTTCAATTGCTGGGAGAGGCCCTCAAGGTCCCGGAATTCATGGCTCTGATTGAATGGAAAGGTCAGTTCTTCCTCGGCCATGACATGGAAGAGAACGACTTCATGGTTCCGGTACCGGAAATGATGGAAGGCTTCCACGAGCTGCGCCGATGGCTCGAAGCAGTCGCTCAGAATGAGCACCAGCCCGCGGCTCGGGATCCGCTCGGCCACTTCATGCAGCGTGGCCGCCAGCTTGGTATCCTTGCCCACCGTGGCGCGTTCCAGTTCCCCGAGAACGAGGCGTACCTGACTCGGTCGGCTTGCGGCCTTGATGTACGAACGGATCTGGTCATCGAAGGTCACGAGACCGACGGCATCCTGCTGCCGGATCATGAGGTAGGACAGCCCAGCGGCGAGGTAGCGGGCGTATTCGAACTTCGAAACCGGCTGACCGGACACTGGCGACGAGAGATCGCCGCGGTAGTTCATCGACCCTGAGCAATCGAGCACGACGGTGGTCCGCAGATTGGTTTCTTCCGTGTACTGCTTGATGTAGTAGCGATCACTTTTGGCGAAGACCCGCCAGTCGAGGTCGCGGATGTCGTCGCCGGGCGCATACTGCCTGTGTTCGGCAAAGACCACGCTGAATCCCTTGTTGGGACTGGTGTGACGGCCGGACATGGCTCCCTGCTTCTTGGCCCGCGCCATCAGCTCGAGCCGCGCCAGCGTGGTGGCGGCTTCGTCGGGAAGCAGCCGCATGTAGGAGGAATCAGGAAGATCTGCCATGCCTGTCTGTGGAAATCCGGATGGCCCGGGAATGATGGTTCACGGGCTCCCCCTGCGGGGCCGCCCGGCGGGCGTCGGTCACACGTCCAGCTCCGCCTTCGGCTTGAGATGCTCGAGCAGCATCCGGATGATCTGATCGCTCTTCACCCCGGCTGCCTCGGCATTGAAGGTGGTCAGAATGCGGTGACGCAGCACAGGCAGGGCGCAGGCCGCCACGTCCGCCGTGGTCGCATGAAACCTTCCCTGCAGAATGGCCCGCGCCTTGGCCGCCGTGATCAGATAGATTCCTGCGCGCGGCCCGGCTCCCCAGCCGACCATTTCCTTCACAAAATCGGGCACACCTGGTTCCTTCGGACGCGTGGCCCGCACCAGTTCGCTCGCATATTCCACCACGTGATCGGCCACGGGCACCCGGCGGACGACGTCCTGAAGTTCGGCGACGGCCTTTCCGTCGAGCAGCTTCTGGACCTGGGTTTTGGTGGCTCCGGTGACCTGGCGGATGATCTGCTGTTCCTCCGCAGCGGTCGGGTAGCCCACGAGGATGTTGAACATGAATCGGTCGAGCTGCGCCTCGGGCAGCGGGAAGGTTCCTTCCTGCTCGATCGGGTTCTGCGTGGCGAGCACGAAGAAGGGTTCTGGCAATTCGTAGCTGGTTTCGCCGACGGTCACCTGACGTTCCTGCATGGCTTCGAGCAGGGCGGCCTGCGTCTTAGGTGGCGTACGGTTGATC
>CAZSDE010000116.1:1249-2537 GCA_964605435.1 uncultured Akkermansia sp. | reverse complement strand
CCGTCCCCGTGATGTCCGCCGGCATGAGGTCGGGCGTGAACTGAATCCGCTTGAAGCTAAGGTCGAGTACCTTGCTGAGCGTGGACACAAGCAGCGTCTTGGCGAGGCCGGGCACGCCTTCAAGGAGGGCATGCCCGCGGCAGAAAACGGCGATCAGCATCTGTTCGACGACATCGGTCTGACCCACAATGACCTGTCCCACCTGCTCTTTCATCCGCTGATAGACAGCATGGAGCTGGTTTACGCCTTCCCGGTCATCTTTCTGACTCGCGGGCTCAAGGGACACAAGACGTTCACTCATGCCATGACAGGCAGTAGTTCCGTGGTTCCGTCAACTACGCGCCCGTGTTTCCTTCCCTTGGAATCATCCAACCCGGAAATGGACGACCCAGCCATCGGGATTTCCCCCACGTCTCGGCCCCGAATCCTCCCGGGCGTGCGCCGCCATCGCTAACGGATCATTAAATTCTGCCGCCAGCCTGCCCGGTGCGCCCTTGCGGGGAAGGCGGATGCGAGGATGATGGTCTTATGGAATCGCCATCGCCTTTCCGCCGCAAGGTGCTCCTGCCCGTGTTCGGGGCGGCGCTTCTGCTCAATGTGCACGGTCACCGTGCGCAGACATCGCCGTGTGGCTCGGCCTGCCTGCTGTCCGCTTCTGCGGCGGCGTGTCCACCTGGGTTGGGTGCTGGCAAGCCAGCGAAGCCGGTGACGACGGTGGATGCTCCGGCGGTTGCAGAGCGGGCGGCGGCGATGCCCTGATTTCCCGGGGTGGGCCCCGAGGATTCCCTTGCCGCGCGCTGGTTCCCGTGCATCTGCACGGTCATGCTCAAGGATTATCTTCCCGTTCTGCTGCAGATTGTGGTCGCCTGCGGCTTTGCCGTGTCGACGCTCGTGGCCAGTGTCCTGCTCGGGAAGAGCGGTACGCCGAATGCGATCAAGGATTCGGCCTACGAATGCGGGATGCTTCCGATTGGCGACGGTCAGCCGCGTTTTTCTGTGAAGTTCTACATGGTGGCCATGCTCTTTGTCCTTTTCGACATCGAAGTGGTTTTCATGTATCCATGGGCGCTCGTGTTCCGCGATCTCGTGGCTCAGAGCACCGCGGTATTCTGGAGCATGGCTGGTTTCGCAGGCATTCTCTTCGTCGCCTATCTCTATGCTCTCAAAAAGGGAGCGCTGCGCTGGAATGACTGAGCCCGGGGCTTCCCCGTCATGGTCCATCACGTCGCTCTCTACAAGCTTCATCCCGAGGTTTCCCAGGAAACCCTCGAGGAAATGGTCCGTCGCA
>CAZSDE010000116.1:0-1239 GCA_964605435.1 uncultured Akkermansia sp. | reverse complement strand
CCAAGTCCCTCCTTCTCAAACTCCCGGAAGCCCTCCAGGTCCGTTCCGGAAAGCGCATCGACCCACGCAGCGAATTCCCGTTTTTCGTGGCCATCGATTTCGAAAACCGCGCCAAGCAGGCCATGTTCCGCGACGACCCGGTCTATTTCAAGTTTCTCGAGGAAGTGATCCGACCGCACACGTCGGCGGAACTTCTGCTCGATTATGAAATGGAACCGGGCCGCAATGTGAAGTATTCCTGATGTCCATCCGGCGGGCGGCTGCTCCCGTATTTCCCCAACCCCCCAATCTCCCCCACCATGAAATTCCTCGTCCTCTCCTCGCTTGCTCTCGCCCTCGCCCTCTCTTCCGCCAGCGCCGATGAAAAGCCCGCGGAAATCAAGGCGGGTTCGCTTACCTTCAAGGCGACGGCCCCGTGGCAGGCCAAGAAGGAACCTCGCCCCATGAGCGCCGGCGGCTTCACCCTCGCTTCCGATAACGGGGCGGCTCCCGTGGAAGCCGACTTCTACCATTTCGGCAATGGACAGGGCGGCGACGTGGAAGCCAACATGAAGCGCTGGCAGGCACAGTTCGTCCCCGGCGAAGATGGCAAGGCGATCGCTCCGAAGCGCGAGGAAGCCACCGTCAATGGCCACAAGGTGCATTATGTCACGATCACGGGCACCTTCCTGTCCGGTCCCGCCATGAGCCCGAAGAAAACCCCGGTGCCGGGCTCGGCCATGATCGGAGCCATCGTGGAACATGACGACGGCAACATCTTCATCAAGGTCACCGGGCCGGAGAAGTCGGTCCTCGGGGCCGCCGAAGGCGTCCGCAAACTGGTCGCCGACGCGCTCGCCAAGTGATTCCTTCACAAAGCCTAATCCGCCAATTCTTTCTGCTGTGCGCATCCAAGCCTTCCGCGGTCTGACCCCCCGCCCTGAACTCGCCGCCCAGGTCGCTGCGGTTCCCTACGACGTCGTCGATACCGAAGAAGCCCGCGCCCTCGCAGCCGATCGGCCCCTCGACCTGCTCCACGTCGACCGCGCGGAAATCGACCTCCCGCCCGGCACGGATCCGTACAGCGATGCGGTTTACGAAACGGCCGCCCGCAACTTCCAGAAACTGATCGCCGACGGTACGCTCCAGCGCGAACCTGTCCCCGTCCTCTACCTTTACCAGCAGCAGATGGGAAGCCATGTGCAGACTGGCCTCATCGCCGCCTGCCACATCGATGACTACGGCAACGACATCATCCGG
>CAZSDE010000115.1:1491-8845 GCA_964605435.1 uncultured Akkermansia sp. | reverse complement strand
GCCGCCAGCAGAACCAGCACGGCAGCAGAGGATCGGAACAGAACAGAAGAGGACATGGCAGTACGGAAAGGGAATTTCGGAACGCCGGCACGGCATTCCTCATGCCCCGTTTCATGACACAGCCGCCACGCATGACCAGCGGAGAATTGCCCGCATCCAATCCCGCCAGTCACGACCCCGCCACCAGCCGCCCCGGAACCTCCACGACCATGCCGTCGGCCACCGCGAACACCCGTTCGCCTTCCGCCGGACGCACCCGCGCCCCGCCTGTGAAGGTTCCAAAACCCGGCAGGACGAGCCCCGTCCCGCGCAGCCAGAAACACGGGACAGACCGCCCTCCACCGCGCAGCCGCACCGCCGGATGCAGATGCCCCGCCACCGCAAAGACCCCCGGTCCCGCCTGCCCGGGATCATGCACAAACCGCAGCCCGCCTTCTTCATGCGATTCCTCACTGACCGCAAACTCCAGATCCGCCGGTGGCATGGCGCGCCCACGGTCGTGATTCCCCACCACCAGCCGCACCGCCAGCCCGGCATGCTCGGATCGCCACCGGCGTACGAGCGCCAGCACTTCCTGCGACTGCGCTGCCGGCGCATGGAAGAAATCACCCGCAATCAGCAGCTGCTCCGCGCCCTGTGCCGCAATCGCTCCGCTCAGCCGCTCCAGATCCAGTGCCGTATCCCCTTCAGGAACCGGCAGACCATGCCGCCGGAATACCGCGGCTTTGCCAAGGTGCAGATCGGCCACCACCAGCATCCTGCGCCCGGGAATCCACAGGGTCCGGTCAGCCCGCAGCACGAACTCCTCCCCGCCCGCCGCCACCACCACCGTTCCCACCCCAGCCATCAGTCGGGCCCGCCCCCCAGATCGACCGGACGCACGAATCTCAGCAGCCGCCCGCAGCCAGCCGGCACCTCCCGCCAGCAGTCCACCGCCAGTTCCATTGAAATCACCGCACCAGTCACCACGGGTCTCAATTCCCGCGGACACAGCCACTCCAGCATCAGTTCCATCCCCGGATTGTGACCGACCATGACCACATGTCCCGCTTCCTCAGGTTGCTCGGCCAGCACTGCCTGCAGCCCCTCAAGCGGCGCCTCGTAGATCCGGTCTTCGAAAACCTCACAGCCCTTCGGAAAGGCACCGGCTTCGGCCAGCGCAGCAGCCGTTTCCCTCGTCCGCCGCGCCGCACTCACCACCACCCGGTCGGGCTTGCCCTCCGGCCACGCCGTCAGATGCGCCCCCACCAACCCGGCATCCCGCCTCCCCCGCGCACTGAGCGGCCGCTCGAAATCCCGCTGCCATGGTTCGGCAGCCACACTCTTGAAATGACGGATCAGCGTGAGTCTCTTCATGAACGCAGAGGATTGCTTCAACGCCCCTTCGGCAGGGTCACCCGGTACTGCTTCGGACCACCGCCCGCCGCACTGTCGAACAGCACGAGCACATCAAGCCGCCCGCTTTCCTCACCAAGTATGAGCAGTCCTTCAGCCTTGGCCGACGGCTCGGGAATTTCCCCGATCCTTTCGGAGTACGAACCCGGTCCGGACGGACGCCAGAACCAGAGCACGAACTTCTGATCCTCACCCGGAGCCCTGGTCACCGGCTGCTTCCTGGTCGCTTCCGCACTCGCATTGCCGGTCAGCACGAGAAAGCCATCCCGCAGCGCCGCAATCTCGCGGATCCCCGCTCCCTGCCCCACCGGGATCCGGTGCAGTTTCATGCCCTCGGTCTTTCCCGCAAACAACTCGGCCGGATCAGCCTCGATCACAAAGGCCACCCCATTGAGATTCGGTGCCCGCAGCCCGAACCAGAGCCGCCCCGCCTGCGCGGCCAGTCCCTCGATGTTGAATCCATTCAGCTGCAGCGGCTGCTTCACATGCGACGCCAGATCGGGATGCTTTTCGACCCACGGCAGCAGACTCGCCACCGTGATCCCCTGCGCACGGGGCTCCCCAGTCGCCGCATCCACCGCAATCCGGTACACCTGACAACGCGAGGGCTGAAAATCCGCCTTCTTCTTCCCCAATCCATGCGACCCGGTCACATAGTAGGCCCCATCCTCCCGCAGCACGGCCACCCCCTCGGCATCAGCCTCCACCTTCTCCCCAGTCACAGAAACCGGCAGCGGAATCTCCACACCCGCCGTCACCGTGCGCGCTGCCCGGTCCATGATCCCTCCCTGCACCGTCACGGTCTCATCGGTCACCACCAGCACATGCTTCTCATCCCACGCAGCGACTCCGCTCAGGTCCTGATCCTCCCGGAATCCACGGAACGTCCACGCCCCGGGCACCGCCACCACTTTCCCGCCACCACCGTCCGCACAGGCATTCAGCAGCAACGCCACCATGGACAACACCCGCACAGGAAGAAATCGCTTCGCTTTCATATCATCGGAATGGCCGGTCAGTTTCAGTCGCGGTTCGCATAGAAAACATCACTGTCCCCATTGAAGAAATTGATGAGATTGCGCGTCGCCCGCATGGCCTGCCGCGGCACGCTCTCATACGTTCGGCTGCCAATATGCGGAGTCACGAGCGTCTTTGCATGACTCAGCAGTGGATGATCGGGCGGCGGTGGTTCCTGCTCCATGACGTCAGCCGCATACCCAGCCAGCTGTCCGCTCTCGAGCGCAGCCAGCACCGCCGCCGAATCCACCAGTTCCCCACGCGACGTGTTCACCAGCCACGACCCCCGCGGCAGCAGGGCCAGCCGGTCCGCATTCACAAGATGCCGCGTCTCATGGCTCAGCATGGTGTGCAGACTCAGAATGTCCACATGCGGCAGCATCGCATCGAGCGACAGATGCCGCACCACCCCATGCTCCCGCGCAAATTCCTCCGGCCAGTAGTTGCCGAAGGCATGCACCTCCATGTCAAAACCACGGCACCGCCTGATCATTTCCTGACCAATCCGCCCCAGCCCGACAATTCCGATCCTCTTCCTCCAGAGTTCATGACCGGTCAGCCGCTTCCATTGCCCGGCCCGCGTCGCATTGGCCGACGGCACCAGATTCCGTACCATCCCCAGCAGCAGACAGAAGGTATGCTCGGCCACCGTCGTGTGGTTCACCCCGGGCGTGAACAGCACGGGAATGCCCAGTTCCTGCGCCGCCGCCAGATCAATCCGGTCAAGCCCAATCCCGTATTTGCTGATGACCGCAAGACGCGGACGCGACTTCCGCAGCACAGCCTCGGTCAGTTCATCATCCCCGCAGAGCAAGCCGTCAAACTCCCCCGCCAGTTCCAGCATCCGGGCTTCGCTCAGCGGGCCACGCTCCCTCACAATCTCATATCCCTGCGAATCCAGCAGGTCATGATGCTCCCCTGGAGTGTCCTGATAACTCGTCGTCGTGAGAAGAATGCGCCTGGTTGCCATGAGGGCTAACCTGCACAGAGCCCCTCAGGGTGACAACGCGAAAACCCGCCAGCCCAGCCGGTCGATCTTCAGAAAATTCCGCCGTTCCGCAGCGCCGGCAGCGCCTTCCGGCAGGCATGCCGCAGGACGGCCGACGCCGAAAGCGCTTCCACGGCCCAGCCATTCCGACGCAGCCACGATTCCGCACCGGCCCCGATCAGCCACGATGCCAGACAGGCCGCCGCAAATGGCTCAAGTCCACCCGCAAGGAACGCCGCCGCCATCCCCGAAAGCACATCCCCCATCCCCCCGCGCGCCATCGCCGGATGACCACTCGCATTGTACGCCAGCCTCCCGTCAGGCGAAGCCACACACGAACGCGAACCCTTCCGCAGCACCGTCGCCCCAGTCGCCTGCGCAAGCCCCCCGGCCTGCGCCGCAACCGACGCCCCCAGCAAACCGGGCGCAAACCGCCGCAGCAGCCGCTCCATTTCCCCGGGATGAGGAGTCAGCAGCCGCGGGCCCGCCGCAGGCCAGATCTCATGCCCACCCGGAAGCGCCGCCAGCGCATTCAATCCATCCGCATCCACCAGCATCGGCCGCCCGTCCCGGCGGATCAGCGTCAGCAGATCCGCTGGCGCTGCCGTCCCCAGACCAGGCCCCACCGCCAGCGCATCCAGCGTCGCCTCCATCAACTCACGGCAACTCCGCACAGGCCGCACCATCACCTCCGGCGGACAGCCCGACGCCAGTTCGCTCCAGACCGACGCCGGAGTGAACAGCGTCACCAGTCCAGCCCCCGCCTGCGACGCCCCGGCCGCCGCCAGCCGCGCCGCCCCCGTAAGTCCCACCGATCCCGCCAGCACGCCCACGCGACCCGCTTCCCCCTTGTGCATCGCAAAATTCCGCGGCCCGCCCAGCCACCCCCGAAGAAGTTCCGGAGTCAGCAGCCTCGGCCTCCCACTCTCCACCGCCGCAGGGGCCGGCAAACCAGTCAGCGGGACCACCGCCAGCCGACCACACCAGGCCGCCGCCCCGTCCGCACAATGCCCCAGCTTCGCATAGCCCAGCGCCACCGTCACATCGGCCACCACCACCGCCGAATCCGCATCCCCTCCATCAGCCGGCAGTCCGGACGGCACATCCACCGCCAGTACCATGGCCCCAGTCGACTCCCGCATCGCCCGCACCGCCAGACAAGCCAACCGCAGCCTGCCCACCACTTCCCCACTAAATCCAATGCCCACCAGCCCATCAATGATCAGAGCCACCCGGTCCGGAATGACCGACTCCAGCGGCACGCAGCACACGTCCCCGCGGACTTCCGCCAACTTCCGCCGCGTCAGGGGCCGCCAGCTTTCTTCGTCCCACACCGCCCGCACCTCGACCTCCCACCCGTCCCGCAGCAGATGCCGCGCCAGCACAAACGCATCCCCCGCATTATGACCCTTTCCCGCAAAGACCACCGCCAACCCGCGCCGCACCCCGGTCTGCCGCACCACCTCCGCCAATCCCGCCCCCGCTTCCTCCATGAGCGCTTCCGCGGAAATCCCCGCCGCCACCGCACTCTCCTCCAACCCACGCATCTCCCGCGCAGAAACCAGCATCCCATGACCTCTGTCCCATTGCTTCATCCCCCTCACTCTCCCTCAGCCTTCCCCGAAAGCCAATCCGGAATCGCTTCCTGACACCGGATACCCCGGCTCCGCCGCACCGGCATCCGGTTGCTCAAGGCCGCATCCAGCACCCGCGCCTTCACCGTGTCATGCCACTGCAGCTCGAAATACTGCATCAGTTCCGATGCCAGCCCGGCATCGCGCACCGGAAACACAATCTCAAAGCGACTGTCGAAATTCCTCGGCAGAAAATCCGCAGACGACAGATACACCGCAGGACTGCCCCCGTTCCCAAACACCAGAATCCGGCTGTGCTCCAGACAGCCATCCACAATCGACCTGGCCTCGATTCCCGCACTCACCTTCGGATGCCCCGCCGCCACCGAAAACATGCTGCGCACCACCAGCCGGATCTTCACCCCTGCCGCCGCCGCCTCGTACAGCAGCCCCGTCAGCTCGGGATCCGCCAGATTGTTCAGCTTCAGCCAGCACCACGCCTCCCGACCAGCCGCCGCATGCTCCATCTCCCGCCGGATCCACCCCGTCACCGCCGCCCGCAGCCGGAAAGGTGCTGCCACCAGCTCGCGCAGCTCCGGTGGCTGCCAGTTGGCCTCGAAAAACCGGAAACTCTCCACCACGTCCTCGCCGATTTCCTGCCGCGCCGTCATGAGCAGATGATCCGTATAGAAGCGCGACGTCTCTTCATTGAAGTTCCCAGTGCCCAGCGCGCTGTAGTGACGCGGCTCACCATGCTCGTTGCGCGTCACCACCGCCATCTTGGCATGCACCTTCAAACCCGGAACTCCCAGAATGACCTTCACTCCCGCCTCCTGATACCGCTGCGCCCAGCTGATGTTCTGCTGCTCATCAAACCTTGCCTGCGGCTCCACCAGCACCGTCACTTCCTTGCCGTTCTGCGCCGCTGTGATCAGCGCACTCGCCACACAGGAATGCCGCGCCAGCCGGTACTGCGTCAGACGGATGCTGTCCACATACGGATCCAGACTCGCCTCCCGCAGAAAATCCAGAAACAGACTGAAGGAATGCCACGGCAGATGCAGCAGCACATCCCGTTCCTGCAGAATCCGGAAAATGCTCTCCACATGCCCCGTGAGCACCCGGTGCGGCAGCCGCCGCGGTGCCGCCGCCCGCATCTCCTCAGGCACCGGAAAGGTCATCAGATCCCGCCGGTTATGATACCTCGATCCCGGCAGCAGCGTCCCCTCGTCCGGTAGCTTCAGCTTCCCAGTCATCAGCTCCAGAAACGACTTCGGCATCCCCCCATCATAATTCATCCGCATCGGCTCCCCCGTCTGCCTCGCCCTCAACCCGTCCGCAATCCGGTCGTACAGACTCGCCGTAATGTCGTCGTCAAACTCCAGTTCCGCATCCCGCGTGAACTTGATCGCCCAAGCATCAAACCGATTGTAGCTCAGCCCAGTGAAAATGCTCGGCATCCCGAAACGGATGATGTCGTCCAGATACATCACCAGCCTCTCCCCGCGGTACTCGGGAAGCGTCACAAAACGCGGCAGCTCAGGCGAGGGAATCCGGATGAGCGCATGACCCTCCCGACCCTTGCGGCCCTGTCGCCCCAATTCGACCGCCAGATACATCGACGTGTCAGCGAGCGACCCGAACCGGCTGTACGACCGCACCATCACAGGCATGATGCGCGGCCGCACGGTCTCGAAAAAATACTCGTACAGCCAGTCCCAGAGCGGCTTCGGAACTTCACTTTCACTGATCAGCCGGACTCCCTGCTTCGCCATGCCACGCAGAATGTCACGGTACACGGCATCAAAACGGACCCCGTCGCGGCGGATCAGCCGACGCGCGTCCCGCAGCGTTTCCCGGGGATCCGGCAGCCGCAGCTTGCGGTAGTCCTTCCCCAGCAGAATCAACCGCCGCAGCGTCGCCACCCGCACCCGGAAGAATTCATCGAGGTTCGAAGAATAGATTCCCAGAAACCGGATCCGCTCACCCAGCGGCCGCGCCGCATCCGCCGCTTCCTGAAGCACCCGCGAATTGAACGCAAGCCAGCTCATCTCCTTGCTGCGGAAAGGAATGCCGTCGACCAGGGGAAACTTCATCACGGAGACAGAAGACGCGGATTGCTCCCGCCTCTACCGGGAACCTCCCAGCCCCACAAGTTCCGGACTGTGACATTTTGCGCACTCCCGCAGGCCTTTGACGCCAGCACGCCCCTCTCCACCGTCCCCCAACCCATCCCCGCCATGCACGACGCCCCTCTCCGCCTCGTCCTTTCCTCATTCCCCGATGATGCCAGCGCCCAGCTCGCCGCCCGCACCGTCGTCGCTGAAAAACTCGCCGCCTGCGTCCAGCTCCGCTCCACGGAGGACACGCGCGGCAACCT
>CAZSDE010000115.1:0-1481 GCA_964605435.1 uncultured Akkermansia sp. | reverse complement strand
CGTCCAGCTCGTCCCCGGCATCACCTCAGTCTACCATTGGGAGAATGGCATCCATTCGTCCCAGGAAGTCCTCGCGATCTGCAAATGCCCAGCCAGCACCGCCGCCGCCCTCGCCGACCGCATCCTCCAGCTCCACCCATACAAAGTTCCGGAAATCGTAACCGCCCCAATCAATGCCACCGGTCCCTACCTCGCATGGGCCCTCGCTTCCTGCCTGCCCTGAGAGCCCCGGGATTCGGATTTCCCCATGCCAACGCAAACCGACCTCCCGCGATGCCGTAAGGACTGGCCCCCGCCACGCGTTCCTCCATTCCCTGCCATGCACTTGCCGCTCGCCGCTCTCCTCTGCCTCACCCTCTCCGCCGCTGCCGCCGCCGAGCCCACCCCGGACTTTGCCCGCGATGTCCGCCCCATTCTTTCGAACTACTGCTTCAAATGCCACGGCCCGGACGAAGCGGGGCGCAAAGGCGGCCTCCGCCTCGACCAGCGCTCAGCAGCCCTCGCTCCCGCCAAAAGCGGAGCCCGCGCCGTCGTCCCCAGCCACCCCGGCGAAAGTGAACTGATCTCCCGCATCCTCTCGGACGACCCGGACGAAGTCATGCCTCCTCCCTCGGCCAAACAGTCACTCACCCCGCAGCAGAAGGAAACCCTCCGCCAGTGGATCAGCGCCGGAGCCCCCTACAAGGACCACTGGGCCTTCCTGCCTCCCGCTCTGCCGCCGGTCCCCGCAGACGCCCAGCACCCCATCGATGCCTTCGTCCATGCCCGCCTCCGCAAGGAAGGCCTCTCGCCGTCGCCGCAGGCCGACCCTGCCACCCTCCTCCGCAGGGTTTCCCTCGACCTCACCGGTCTGCCTCCGTCACCCGAGGAAGTCGCTGCCTTTGCCGCCGATGCCGGCGCTTCCTACGAGGCCACCGTCGACCGCCTCCTCGCCTCGCCTCAATACGGCGAACGCTGGGCCCGCAAATGGCTCGACCTCGCACGCTACGCCGACACCAATGGCTACGAAAAGGACCGCCCCCGCGAAATCTGGCCGTACCGCGACTGGGTCGTGCGCTCGCTCAACGCGGACATGCCTTTCGACCAGTTCACCATAGCTCAGCTGGCCGGAGATCTGCTCCCCGGCAACCACCCGGATAACATCATCGCCACCGGCTTTCACCGCAATACCATGCTCAACGAGGAAGGCGGCATCGACCCCCTCGAATTCCGCTTCCACGCCGTCACCGACCGCGTCGCCACCACCGGAGCCGCATGGCTCGGCCTCACCCTCCAGTGCGCCCAGTGCCACACGCACAAATACGACCCTATCCAGCACCGGGAATACTACCAGATCATGGCGTTCCTCAATAACTCGGAGGAACCGGACTTCGCCATCCCCCCAGCCGACGCCAACCAGCAGCTCGCCCAGCGCAAGGCCCGCCGCGCCGAACTCATCCGCGCCCTCCCTGACCAATGGCCCGCCGGAGAAATCCGCTGGC
>CAZSDE010000114.1:0-8869 GCA_964605435.1 uncultured Akkermansia sp. | reverse complement strand
CCAGCACGCGGCGCGACTTCCTGAAAACCAGCGGCATGGGCATGGGCCTGCTCAGCCTTGCGGGATTACTCCGTCCGTCCCTGCTCGATGCTGCCACGGGTTTGGCGTCCCCGGCCGCCGGTGCGGTAAAGCCGCATTTTCCGCACAAGGCGCGGCACGTCATCCAGATCTTCCTTGAGGGAGCGCCTTCGCATCTCGACACATGGGATCCGAAGCCGGAACTTGTCCGGCTTGATGGCAAATCGCTGCCGGGAGGCGATGGACTTGCCTTCGGTTCCCCCTTTGCCTTCCGGAAGCAGGGCAAGAGCGGGATCGAAGTGAGCGAAGTCTTTCCGGAACTCGGCCGCATGGTCGATGACATGACCATCATCCGGAGCATGTGGACGGACATTCCGGCCCATGAGACGGCGACCATCTTCATGAATACCGGATCGCTCCGGCTTTCCCGTCCGAGCATGGGTAGCTGGGCCCTCTACGGTCTGGGATCGCTCAATGACAACCTTCCGGGTTTCATCAGCCTGCGCGGGGGCAACCTTCCCAATGGGGGGACGCAAAACTGGCAGTCGAGTTTTCTGCCGGGACGGTTTCAGGGGACTTCGGTGAACACCACGGGCACCGATGTCACCAAGATCATCGAGAACCTCCGCAATCAGTTCGTTTCCCTGCCTGAGCAGCGCCGCCAGCTCGATCTCGTGCGCGCCCTCAATGAAATGCACAACAAGGCGCTCGAGCGTGACAGCCAGCTGGAAGCGGAAATTGCCAGCATGGAAATGGCCTTCCGCATGCAGACGGAAGCGACCGATGCCTTCGACTTCACGAAGGAACCCGCGGCCATCCGGGAACTATACGGCATGAATGGACCCGCCGCGGCTCCCAGCCGCCCCGCTCAGGGCAACGCAGCCGGCAACCGGCGCGGCGGAGCCGAAGAAGTCGGGCGCCGTCTCCTCATTGCCCGGCGCCTCGTTGAACGCGGCGTCCGCTTCATCCAGGTCTGGGTCGGTGGCTGGGACATGCACGGGAACCTCCGCCAGAACATGGAACAGCGCGCCGCTTCCATCGACAAGCCCATCGCCGGTCTGCTCCAGGATCTCAAGCAGCGCGGTCTCCTCGATTCCACCCTCGTCGTCTGGGGCGGCGAATTCGGACGCACGGCAGGACGCGACCGCAATGGCCAGGGCGAAACCGCCGGACGCGATCACAATGCGAAGGCCTTCTGCACCTGCATGGCGGGTGGCGGCGTCAAAGGCGGTTATGTCCACGGAGCCACCGACGACCTCGGCCGCAGCGCCGCCGTCGACAAGGTCCACGTCCACGATCTCCATGCCACCATCCTCCGCCTCGTCGGCTTCGATCACGAAAAGCTCACGTACCGCTACAACGGACGCGACTTCCGGCTTACCGATGTCGCCGGCAAGATTGTCAGTCAGGTGATGGCCTGAGCATCCCGCTTCAGGCTCCGGCGATTTCCTCGAGGAGGGCCTGATTGAGCTGGATGCCGGCTGCGAAGTTTTCGATGGGAAAGTTTTCGTTGGGGGCGTGGGCCTGGCAGTCAGGGAGGGCGAGGCCGAGGAGGAGGGTTTCGGTGCCGAGGATATCGCGGAAGCTCTGCACGATGGGGATGCTGCCGCCTTCGCGGATGAGGGCTGGGTCGCGCGGGAAGGTGCGGCTGAGGGCGCGGCGGGCGGCGAGGCCGAAGCGGCTGTCTGGATCCATGGCGTAGGGTTTGCCGCTGTGGCCGATTTTGATTTCGAGGCGCACGGAATCGGGGCAGATGGCCTTGAGGTGGGCAGTGACTTTGGCGAGGATGTCTTCGGGGTCCTGATCCGGGACGAGGCGGAAGGAGAATTTGGCGAAGGCGCTGCGTGGGATGACGGTTTTGGAGCCTTCGCCCTGGTAGCCTCCGCCGATGCCGTTGACTTCGGCTGTGGGGCGGGCCCAGCGGCGTTCGTGGTCGCTGTAGCCGGCTTCGCCCCAGAGTTGGGGGACTCCGGTGAGGGCGAGGGTTTCCTCGGCACCGCCGGGGAGGCGGGACCACGCTTCGCGTTCCCATGGCTGCACCGGGCGGACGTCGTCGTAGAAGCCGGGAATCAGGATGCGGCCGTGGGCGTCGTGGAGGCTGGCCACGAGCCGAGCGAGCATGGTATTGGGATTGGCGACGCTGCCGCCGAAAATGCCGCTGTGCAGGTCGATGGTGGGGCCGTGCACGGTGACTTCGACGCAGGCGATGCCGCGCAGTCCGTAGGTGAAGGTGGGGACGCCGGGGGCGACCATCCCGGTGTCGGAAATGGCGATGATGTCGCAGGCGAGCGATTCCCGGTGTGCCTGCAGGAAGGGGGCGAGGTTCGGGCTGCCGATTTCCTCTTCGCCTTCGAACAGGAAGGTGAGGTTGAGGGGCAGTTGGCCGTGGCGGGCGAGGGTTTCGGCTACGCCTGAGACGTGAGCGAGCAACTGGCCTTTGTTGTCCGTGCTGCCGCGCGCGTAGATCCGGCCGTCCTCGATGCGGGGCTCGAAGGGAGGTGAAATCCATTGGTCGAGGGGATCGACCGGCTGCACGTCGTAATGACCGTAGATGAGCAGGGTCGGACGACCGGGCTGGTGGGCATTCTTCGCCACGAGGACCGGATGGCGGGCCGTCGCATGGAGGTCGGCGCTCAGCCCCATGCCCTTGAGTTTGGCCTGCAGCCATTGCGCACAGTGGACAAGGTCTCCGGCATGCGCCGAACTGGTCGAAATGCTCGGAAAGCGCAGAAACGTCAGGAGGTCATCGAGGGCAGTGGCCATGATGCGTCCATGCCGTCAGTCGGACGGAAGCGCAACCGCCAGGAGATTTCGCGGCAGCGCTCTGCTTAAATCATGGAAATCCGCGCTGGCGGCGGCGGAGTTGTTCGGGAATGGTCTCCGTGCTGCACCCGAGACGGTCGCCTGTGAGCCGCAAGGTTCGTGGGAGGAAAGTCCGGACACCACAAGGCAGCGTGCCGCGTGAGGAACGCGGGCAGTGGACGGCGCAAGCCCCCGCTGACGGAAAGTGTCACAGAAAACATACCGCCAAGGTCCTTCACGGGATCGGGGTAAGGGTGAAAAGGCGGGGTAAGAGCCCACCGCCCCGTGCCGCAAGGCCGGGGGCATGACAAACCCCGCGCGGTGCAAGACAAACAGGGTAAACGGGCCGCCTGTCCGGTCAGCCCGGGCCTTCACCGGTCCGGGCCGATGATTCCCGGGTTCGTTGCACCCGGCTCCGGCCGGGGGCGGCCGCCGCGAGGCGGACGTCAGAGGAATGACCGTCGATCCGCCGGCAACGGCGGGGGACAGAATCCGGCTTACGAAGGTGCAGCACCTTCTGCCTCCGGGGGTGGGTCACCGCTCCCGGGGGCCGGGGTGTCCGCAAATCCGGGGGCTGCATGGTGCTGAAAACTGTGCATGGGTGACCCCGTTCCCGTTTTGACTGCGTAATTGTTCCGCTGATCCGATTCATCACATGTCCGCCTTCATCCGTTCGTCGCTGCTGCTGTTTGCTGCCGGTGCCACTGTCGTTTCCGCGCAGGAAAAGATCACGTATCAGGATCATGTCCGGCCGATTCTGGAGAACCGCTGCCTGAATTGCCACAATCCCGACAAGAAAAAGGGGGGGCTTGATCTGAGCACTTTCCCGGCGACCATGGCGGGCGGCAGTGGCGGAGCCAGCATTGAGCCGGGCGATGCGCAGGCCAGCAAGCTGTTTCAGGTGATCGTGCATTCGGCTGAGCCATTCATGCCGCCCAAGAGCGACAAGCTGCCGCAGGCGGAGGCGGATGTGATTGCCAAGTGGATTCAGGGAGGCGTGCTGGAAACGGCTTCATCGACTGCCAAGGCGAAGAAGAAGGCGGAATTTGCGATGAGTGCCGGTGGCACAGCGGGCAAGCCGGAGGGACCGCCGGCCATGCCGGAGCACCTGAGTCTTGAGCCGGTGGTGACTCCGGCGCGGCCGAATGCGGTTACGGCGATGGCACATAGTCCATGGGCTCCGCTGCTGGCCCTTGCGGCTCCCAAACAGGTTCTGCTCTATCATTCGGAAACCCGGGAACTGCTCGGCGTGCTCGCTTTTCCAGAGGGTGGTTTCCCGGAGAATGTCACCTTTACCCGCAATGGAGCCCTTGTACTGGCGAGTGGGGGCATTGGCGGAAAGAAGGGCACGGTGGCGGTGTGGGATGTGAAAACCGGCAAGCGTGTCATTACGCTCGGCGAGGAATTCGATTCCATTGCCGCTGCGGACATCACTCCGGACTACCGCCGCATTGCGATCGGTTCCCGTGAAAAGCGCGTCAAGATCTACGACACGGCCTCGGGCCAACTGCTCAAGGAAATCAAGAAGCATACCGACTGGCTCACGGCGGTGGCCTTCAGCCCGGATGGTGTCCTGCTGGCCACTGGTGACCGCAATGGCGGGCTCTATGTCTGGGAAAGCGAAACCGGGGGCGAATTCTACAATCTCAAGGCTCATGAGAAGATGGTGGCCGCGGTCGCATGGCGGGCGGACAGCAACCTGCTCGCCTCGGGCAGCGAGGACGGGAACTGGATCTGGTGGGAAATGGTCAATGGATCGCAGGTCAAGAAACAGGCCAGCCACGGCGGCGTGCTGGCGCTTCATTTCGGTCCGGATGGCCGCATGGTTTCGGGTGGACGCGACGGGCATGCGCGGATCTGGGACGCCAATGGAGCGCAGGTGCGCGAATGGGTGCCGTCGGGTGGGAGCATGATTCTGCGCACTGTCTTCACGCAGGAAGGCAAGACCGTAGTGACCGGTGCATGGAATGGGGATATCAAGGTATGGGATGCGGCCAAGGATGGGGATCCGCTGGGATTTGTGCTCTACAATCCACCGGCCATCGAGGCGCGCATTTCTCAGGCGTCCAGGGATGCGGAAGCGGCGCGGGCGGCGGCGGAAAAGGCTACGGCTGACATGGCCGCTGCCCGGAAAGTCCTCGAGGATGCCACGGCGGCCATGGGGACGATGACCAGGGAGCAGGAAGCGGCTCAGGCGGCCCATGCGGCTGCGGCGCAGCAGTTGCAGGAGCATGAAGCGGCTGCTGCGAAGGCGCTGGAGATGCGCACGAAGACCAGTGAAGCCCTTGCCGCCGTCCAGCAGAGGATGGCTGCGCCCGAGGCTCCGGAAGCGGTCCCGGCTCTTCCGGAATCGTCGCCGGAACTGCTGCGCCGTCTCATGGAGCGGGCGGCTCAGGCCGAAGCTTCCGTGCGCGCTGTTGGCAAGGCGGTGCTTGCGGCGCGGGCCAAGGCGCTTGCCGCGGCGGTGGCCGAGAGCGAAGCCGCGGCGGCTGCCAGCACGGCTGCCGGGCAGGGGGCGAAGGAAATCATGGCGGCACAGCAGGCGAAGATCGATGCTCTTGCCGCCGCGCTGCCGAAGCAGCAGGCGGCTGTCGCCGAGGCTGACAAGGCGGTCGCTGCCATGAAGCCGGCTGCCGATGCGGCCGCGGCGGCACTTGCCGGACCCCAGCGCTCCCTTCAGTACTGGCAAGCGCAGCTCGAGAACAAGCAGGTCATTGCCCTCCGTGAGGAAGTGGCTGCTCTGAAGGAAAAAACGGAAGATCTGAAGGCAGAAATCCCGGCGCTCGAGGCCAGTCTCAAGTCGGCCGCCGAAAAGAAGGCAGCCGGTCCGGCACCCGAGGAAGCGGCCAAACTCGACAAGCAGATGGCCACTGAAACCGAGCGACTCGGGGAAGCCCGCAAGGAACTTGCCGCCGCCGAACCATTGCTTCCCGAAAAGGAAAAGGCCGTGGAATCGGCATGGCAGAAATACCTTTCCCTTCTCCCCAGGTAAGCGGCACCGCTGGCTTCCGCTGAGAGTCCCGCGCGGCTGGCTTCAGCCGAGCGATCTGTTTCCGTCGGGATCGTCCCGCAGGAGGCTGCGCAGTGGGGCGTGGGCGGGATCGCGGAGCAGGGGATCGCGTTCCATGATGGCGGCAGCGAGGCGCCGGGCGGTCTTCACGAGGGCGGTGTCGCGCAGCAGATCGCCGAGCCGCAGGGCGGGAAGGCCGCTCTGTGCGGTGCCGAGGATGTCGCCGGGGCCCCGGAGACGGAGATCGGTTTCCGCCACGGCGAAGCCATCGGTGGTTTGTTCAAGGGCGCGCAGACGGTCGGTTGCTTCCGGATTGCTGCCCGAGGTGATGAGAATGCACCAGCTGCGGTGCGGTCCCCGTCCCACGCGGCCCCGCAGCTGATGCAGCTGGGCGAGGCCGAAGCGGTCGGCATCGAAGACGAGCATGACACTGGCATTGGGAACATCGACGCCGACTTCGACCACACTGGTGGCGCAGAGCGCATGGATTTCCCCGTGGCGGAACTGTGTCATGAGCCGGTCCTTTTCGTCGCCTGACGTCCGTCCGTGCAGCAGACCCAGCTGGAATTCCGGGAGCCGCGCCCGCCATGCTTCCACTTCCTTGGTGGCCGCCCGCACCGCCAGTTTTTCGCTCTCCTCGATGAGCGGAAACACCAGATAGGCCTGGCGTCCTTCCCCGAACTGACTGCGCAGGAAGGCGGCCACCTGGGTGGGATCGGGTTCCTCGCGGACCGTGGTGGTGACGGGTCGTCTTCCGGCCGGCAGTTCGTCGAGGAGGGAAACATCGAGATCCCCGTAGACCGTCATGGTGAGGGTCCGCGGGATGGGGGTGGCGGTCATCACGAGGACATCCGGAGCCGTACCCCGGCGGATGAGCGCGGCCCGCTGTTCCACGCCGAACTTGTGCTGTTCATCGATGACCACCAGTCCGGGATCGCGCAGACGGTCGCCATGCAGCAGGGCATGGGTACCGATCACAATGTGGGGATCGTCGCGGCCTTCCCCGAAGAGCGGCAGGCTGCCATCGTCCGACTGTTCGCCGGTGTGCAGGGCGATCCGCAGACCCAGTGGTTCGAGCCAGCGTCGGAAGGTGAGGGCATGCTGGGTGGCAAGGATGCGGGTGGGAGCCATGAGGGCTGCCTGGCAGCCGCTTTCGATGGCCAGCAGCATGGCGGCCATCGCCACGAAGGTCTTGCCGCTGCCGACGTCGCCCTGCAGCAACCGGTGCATGGCAGTGCCCGCCGCGAGGTCGCTGCGGATCTCCGCGATGCAGCGTTCCTGGGCTGCCGTCAGCGCGAAGGGTAGCGATTCCTGCCATTGCCGCAGGATCTTCCCCTCGCCGCAGTGGGGTGCGCCCCGTTGTTCCTGCCATGTCTGACGCCGCCGCAGCACGTTGAGCTGCAGCCCGAAGAATTCCTCGAGGGCAAGGTACTGCCGCGCCAGTTCCGCCGCTTCCATCGATTCCGGAAAGTGAATCCGGCGCAGTGCTTCCGCCCGGTTCAGGCCTGCGAGGGGACTGGCGGGCGAGGGCGGCGGCAGCAGGTCGGGCACCGAGGCCGGATCGAGGGCGGCGACGACCCGGTGCACGCTGCGCCGCAGCACCTTCTGCGGAACTCCTTCCCGCGCATGGTAGATGGGCACAATCCGCCGCATGTGCAGCCCGGCATCTTCCCCGGCATCGGTCAGAATTTCATATTCCGGATGATCCATGTGCAGCCGGCCGGTCTTTGCCTGCTTCACGCGGCCGTAGGCCACCACTTCCATGTCCGCCGCAAAGGACCGGTGCAGAAAGGGCATGTTGAACCAGCGCAGCACCACCGGTCCGCCGAGCGATCCGGATTCAAGGGGGGCCAGCGTCACTTCCACAAAGGCCTTGCGGAAGCCATGCCGCTGCTGCCGCGCATCCGTCACGATTCCATGGATCGTCTGCGCTTCCACCTCTGCTCCCAGCGGCCATGGTGCGAACTGCCGCCGGTCTTCATACCGGAAAGGATAGTGCTCCAGGAGATCCCCGCAGACCATGAAACCCGCCGCAAGGAGCTGCTTGAGCGACTTCGCATCGTCACCCAGCAACTCGCTCAGCAAAGTCGCAGGAGTCACTGGCATGGGCATGGCATCATGAAATGGAAAAAACCGACCGGACCGGAACGCAGCGCGGGCCGGGGCATCTGTGTACCCCGGCCCGCGGAATCGGCAGCGTGCCCCGACGGTGCCGTCAGGACTGCTTCGATTTGTCGAACTGGGCGTCGAACACAATATTCGACGGCGGGAAGTCCACCCGCTTGACGTAGGCGCACGATTCCGTGGCTCCGAATTCGCGGTCCATGCCGCCGTCTTCCCATTCCACGCTCAGGGGGCCGGCGTAGCCAATGTCGTTGAGTGCGCGGATGATCTTCTCGAAGTTGATGTTGCCGCGGCCGACCGACTTGAAGTCCCAGTACCGCTGCGGCTTGTGAAAATCCACATGGCCGCCGAAGACGCCGGCTTCCGATCCCAGATTCCACGCCACATCCTTCATGTGCACATGGAAAATCCGATCGTGGAACTTCCGGATGAATCCGACGTAGTCGACCCCCTGGTAGCCGAAGTGCGACGGATCATAGTTGAATCCGAACGCCGGATGGTAATCGAGCGCCTGCAGCGCCCGCTCGGCACTGGCAATGTCGAACGCAATCTCCGTCGGGTGCACCTCCAGCGCATAGCGGACCCCGCACTTCTGAAATTCATCGAGGATCGGCAGAAACCGCTTCGCAAAATCACGGAAGCCCGCGTCGATCTGCCCCGGCAGGACCGGAGGAAAACTGTAGCAGAGGTGCCAGATGCTCGAGCCCGTGAAGCCATTGACCACCTTCACCCCGAACCGCTGCGCCGCCTGCGCCGTCTTCTTCAGTTCCTCTGCGGCCCGCTGACGCACCCCTTCCGGATCGCCATCGCCATAAATGTAGTCCGGCAGAATCGTCTGGTGCCGCGCATCAAGGTTGGCGCACACCGCCTGACCCACGAGGTGCGTCGAAATCGCGTGGCACTGCAGCCCCGCCT
>CAZSDE010000113.1:3764-8888 GCA_964605435.1 uncultured Akkermansia sp. | reverse complement strand
GCCGGCAAACCCACGCAGGATGAGGCAGGGGTCGCCAGAAAGAATCGAGCCTCCCGTCAGGACCGCAGCCTGCTCAAGAGTCAACTCCACAAGCGCTTCAGGTCAATTGCCCGTATGAATTGGCGCGCGGCCATCACACCGCACCGTTCACTTCTTGGTGTCGCCCGCAGGAGCATCAAGATCCAGAGCCCCACCCTTGGTCGGAGGAGCCGCAGCAGCACCCGCCGGAGCCCCCTTGTTCAGTTCAGTCAGCACATCAGTGCTGAAATCGACGGCATCCTTGCTGTGCAGCAGGAACGGCACCCCGGAAGGACTCATCCCGGACTTGTCGAACACGAGATCGTAGTTGTCACGCTTGGCCTTTTCCTCAACACGCTGACGGATGTCTTCGAGCAGATTCTTGCGCATGCGCATGACCTGTTCCTGCAGCTGTGCCTCGCGGCGGCGGCGGAATTCGTCAATTTCACGCTCCAGAGCCTTCGCCTCCGTGGCAATGCCCTGGGCTTCCTTGGCCTTCTGCTGCTTCAATTCCTCATTCACCAGCTTGTCCTGAAGGATCTTCTGGGAATCGTTCCACTTCGTGATCAGATCCCGGTACTTGGCACTGCGGTCGTCGAGTTCCTTCTTGGCCTTGGACTTGTCATCGTTGACCTTCTTCTCGGCGTCCTTCGTCTTGTAGTACTCCTGGAAGACACGCTTCATGTCGACAATGCCGATCTTCATTTCGGAGACGGCGGTCTGAGCGGAAGCCATCCCCGCAGCGAGGAAGGAAGCAGCAACGATTGGGGCAATCTGGCGGAGCATCATAGGAAGAATTTGATTGGGGGGCAGCAGGTAGGGCTCTGAGGCGCACAGTACCTCAGGAGGTACTACGCATTGCCGAATTAAACACCCGACCCCACCCAGGCGCAAGCTGAAAACCTGAGGGGCCGAATTCCGGAGCAGTCGAGGACATCAGGACGAATCCCGCCCTGCCCGCACATGACGCTGCCCCTTGTACAGCATGAGAAAGACCACCGTGAGCACCGCCGCCGCCACCGCCAGCCAGTTCCAGAAGCGCACCCAGTCTGTGGTTCCATCAGCGCGGCTGCACGCGCGGTACCAGACATCAATCACCTGATAACCCAGCAGATTCCCGATCCCGTTGTTCATGAGTGAAAGCAGGGCCTGACTCTGCGCCCGGATGCCGGGATCAATGCGCAGCTCAAGATAAATCTGGCTCGTCATGTAGAAGAGCACAAAGAGCGGACCATGCAGGGCCACGCTCGCCACCATGGCCCAGCGCGCATCGGTTCCCAGCAGGACATATCGGGCCACCCCCAGAAGCAGCCCCGCCGTCAGCAGCCACTTGATGCGGAACCTCAGCAGCAGGCCCGAAACCGCCAGCATGGCCAACCCCTCGCACAACTGCGCCAGCGCCATGGTCGCCGCCGGAGTCGCATCCCCACCCGCCTTGAGATGCGGAACCGTATGCACATAAAGCGTCGACATAACCGCCGAAAAGGCAGCACTGGTCAGAAAAATCAGCCGGTGATCAGGATGCCGCAGCAGGGGCAGCGCCTCCCACCCCATGACATCGCGCCAGCGCCGCGGAGCCCGGCCCGGCGGCGGGGGCGTCGGCTTCAGACTCAGACAGAAAATAGCCTCGGCCACAAAGATCCCCGCTCCAACGTAGCCAGCCACCGGTGACCGGTCGAGATGAAAGACCCGGCTCACCAGAAAGGACGCCGCCATCCATCCCCATGTGGCCCACACCCGGATGGGGGCGAACTCCCTCCGGGGATCGGAGAGACGCGACAGCGCCACGCTGGTCACCAGCGAAAATCCAGGCGCATTGACCAGCGCATAGGCCATCATCAGCCCCAGAAACCAGCGGTGCCCCCAGTTGAACTGCACCGACGCATGCACCAGCGCCAGCAGGATCCCGGCAAGGAAGGTCAGGCCGGCAAGGAGCCGCTCCGGAGCCATCCGGCGGTCGGCCAGCGAAGCCGCCACCATCGGAGAAATGAAGGACGCCACGCTTCCCGTGCTCACCGCAAGAAACAGCCAGCCACGCATGCCATGGGCATCCAGCACATTCGGAAACGGTACCGCATACGCCGCCATGGCAGCCGCATGCATGCAGAAGAGAATGCAGAGGGCCGTCCTTCCCTCGACCGCAGGCCGGGACGGACTCAATGCGTCAGGACTTTCCACCGGACAGGGTCCACTTTGTAGAATTGCCGGAGCCCATCGTAGAGTCCACGGTCGGTTTTCTGGAGCACCTGAGGATGCATGAAGAAGGCCTCCGTCGCAGCAGCGTAGAAGTCAGCCGGATCTCCCGCCGCCCCATAGCGCTCCATCCATGCACCGCTCGCCGCAAACCCGAGATGATCATGAAGCACGCCGGCCAGCGCCCGGCCCCACGGCGTCAGCCGCAGATCTGGATCTCCCGGCGGTCCGGCAGGCTCGATGCCGAGCTTCCGGAGAATCGCCGGCACAGTGCCGTGATCCCGGTCCCGCGGATCATGAACGGTTCTCCGCTTCGCATCCCATAGCAGAGAGGGACGCGTCGGCGTCGCCACCTCCATTGCCTTCTGCGGACTGATCCCCTCGCTGAGCGTCACGCCGAGAATCTCTCCGAAGCAACTGGCGTTCTCGCGGTTGAGCAGCAGAAAGCACGCCTGGGCGGCGATGATGACGCGCTGTTCCTCGGACACTTCCTCAAGCATGCCGCCATAGCGGAACTGCTTGCCATCAATGAAGGAAAGGACCCGGTCCTGAAATTCCGAGCGCAGTTCCCATGGCAGCCGATGATACAGAGGAACCGACTCATGCAGGTACTTGAGCCACTTCCGCGGAAAGGCATAATACCTCAGTCGCCAGACCCCGAGGGCCTTGCGGATGCGCATGACCAGCCACCAGCCAGCAAGCAGACAGCCGGCGGCCAGCAGGCCGAGTTGAAGGGAATTCATGGACGGACAACGCGGAAATGGAAACAGCAGGGGAAGCGCATCAGTATCCATCCGGCGCTGACGCGCACCCCCAAAATGCACACCCCGGCGGATTTTCCCCGGGGAACTTGCAAACCGCAGGCACTCAGCCAACGTAGCGCCCTCCAGAATCCCGCAAACCAGCCCAGCCATTCCACCATGCCCACGTACGATTACGTCTGCCCCCAGTGCGGCCACGAGTTCGAAGTCTTCCAGTCGATGAATGACAAACGGCTCACCAAATGCCCGCAGAAAGGCTGCAAAGGAAAGATCCAGCGCAAGATCGGCACCGGTGCCGGATTCGTTTTCAAGGGCTCCGGCTTCTACATCACGGACTACCGCAGCGAAGGCTACAAGGCAGCCGCCAAACAGGATTCCTCGCCCGCCCCAGCCGCGGGAGGAGGATCGGATTCCTCACCCGCACCAGCACCAGCCAAGGAATCAGCCCCCGCCACCAGCAAACCCGCAGCCAAAACTGCAAAGAAGGCGAAGGCGGACTAAGAGCCTTTTGAAAAACCCGGACTGGTAGCGCGGCGAGGAAATCTTCCACAAGGCGAGGCGCAACAAAGGAGAAGGTCGAGACCTTCGACTGCGGCGCAACGAAGCCTTGTGGAATAGGGCCCGCCGCCCGCAGGGGATCCCGTCACTAAACCACGGCGCAGCCGCTCATCCAACCACCATGGACTCCGGATCCGCTGCCGGGCCCGGTTTTTCAACAGGCTCCTAGGGCAGCGACGAGGGCGCGGGCTTTGGTGCCTGGCATGACGCCCTGTTCCATCTGATTCATGACGTAGGCGAAGGCGAGGCGGCGGTCGGGATCGGCGAAGGCGAGACTTCCTCCGGCTCCGGGGTGTCCGCGGGCTGCGGGGTTATGGCCGAAGCGGTTCTGGAGTGGAGATCCATCTGGCCCGAGGGGGTCCATCATGAAGCCGGCTGAGAAGGCGGTGGGCATGAGGAGAACGCGGTCGTGTCCGTTGGCGAGGCGTTTTCCGGTCCATGATAGAACGGTGGGCGGAACGAGTTGCTGACCGTTCCATGATCCGTCGGTGGCGAGGAGCGAGTAGATGGCAGCGAGGCCGCGGGCGGAGCCGATGCCGCCGTGGGCGGGGAGCGAGGCCATCCATGTTTCCGGGAGGTTCATGTCGCTGACGGCGTGGAGGCCGGCCGGGGAAGCGAAGGCGCGGCGGGTCAGGCTGTCCGGGGATTGGAAGGCGGAGAAAAAGGCGGATTCGTCCGGGGAGGCGGCAGGCTTGGCCTTGCCTGGGTAGAGTCGGGCCACCCTGTGGTGTTCGCTGGTGGGGAGACTGATCCAGAAATCGGCCTTGAGTGGCTGAGCGATGCGTGATGCGAGGGTGGCTCCGAGCGGGTGACCACCGGAGAGGCGGCGGGCGCATTCGTCGAGCAGAAAGCCGAACGTGCGGGGGTGGTAGCCATGGGCGCTGCCGGGTGGCCATTGTGGAGCCTGGGCAGCGAGGGCAGCGGCCACCGCCTCGTGATCGAACACCGAGGGCAGGGAATCGAGGGCCGGGAGGCCGGCCTGATGGGAGAGCATCTGACCGAACGAGAAGCGCGTCTGCATTTCCGGCCAGATCGATTGGACTGGCTCGTCGAGGGAGATTCCGGCGTCGTGCAGAAGCAGGAGAAAGGCCAGCGAGGCTGGTCCTTTGGTGGCTGACCAGACCGGTACGAGGGTATCGTCGTGCCATGTGGCCACTTCGTCGCGGGTACGGGAGCCGCCGTGGAGCGAGAGAATTTCGCGTCCGTCCTGCCAGATTGACAGGGAAGCACCGATTTCGCCGTGGTCGGTGAAATTCCGGTGGAAGGCCTCCGTGAGGCGGTCGGCATTGATGGGCCGGAGGGAGCCAGGCATGGCTGGGATCTGGCCGTGGTCAGCGGGCGGCGGCCGGTTTGGCGGCAGCCGGCCTCGGGGCGGGTTTAGCGGTCGGTTTGGCAGCGGGCTTCTGGCTGGGCTTGGGGGTCGGTTTCGCGGCGGGCGCGCCTGGTTTCGGAGATGCCGTGGGGGGAGTGGGGCTGGCGGGCTTGGTTGTCGAGCCTGCGTCCTTTGGGCTGGCGGGCTGGTTGCCCGAGGCTGATGCGGTGAATTCCTCGGCAGCTTTCAATTGTTCCGGCGACAGTTTGCTGCGGAGCGATT
>CAZSDE010000113.1:0-3754 GCA_964605435.1 uncultured Akkermansia sp. | reverse complement strand
GAGGCGATCGAGTAGAGAGCGAACGCCTGGCGGAAGTCGGGTTGGATGCCGCGGCCGGTTTCGAGGAGACCGCCGAGTTGGACCATGGCGGGAGCGTGGCCTTTGCTGGAAGCTTCGCGGTAGAGTCGGGCGGCGGTGTCGAGGTTCACGTAGCCGGCAGCGCCTGATTCAAGGATCATGGCACTCTGGGCGGCGGCGTCGATATTGCCGTTCTGCATGGCACGTTCGAACCATGCGAGGGCGGCCTGGGGGTCCTGGGGAACGCCTTTGCCGTCACGGTAGCGCAGGGCGAGGGCGAGCTGGGAGGGGACAAATGCGGAAAGCGCGGCCTTCTGGAAGAGGGAGAAGGCTTCCTTCGGATCCTTGGTGGCTCCGCCGCGTCCTTCCTCGGTGAAGACAGCGAGGTTGTGGGTACAAACGGCGACATTCTTTTCCGATCCCTTGCGGTACCATTCGAGAGCCTTGGCGTCTTCCTTGGGAACGCCGAGGCCGTTCTCGTGGAAGTAGCCAAGCTTGTTGAAAGCGGCCAGGTCGCCCGCGGCAGCCGCGGCTGAATAGAGAGCGAATGCCTGCTTTTCGTCTTTTTCAAAGCCGGTGCCTTCCTCGTAGAGCGAGGCAAGGGCGAGGCGGGCGCCGGGGGCATTGCTGGCAATGGCCTTGTCGAAAAGAGCGCGGGCTTTGGCGGGGTCGGCCTTGGTGCCCTGTCCGGTGGCGGTGCGGGCAGCGAGCCGGATGGTGGCTTGGGCATGGTCCTTGTCGGCGGCCTTCTGGAAGAATTCCATGGCGACGGTCTGATCCGCGGGGACGCCGCTGCCCTGTTCGTACATCATGCCGAGAGTGAAATGAGCGTCGATGTCGCCGGCGGCAGCAGCGCGTTCGAACCAGACTCGGGCCTGGTCGAAATCCTTGCTGATGCCGGCTGCGGGAATCCCGTCGAGAAAGAGCTGGCCCATGGTGACCTGGGCGGGTGCATAACCGGCGGTCGCCGCCTGTTCGATGAGGGCGACGGCCGCTTTGCCGTCGTCTCCGGTCGCCAGGCGCAGCAGGCCGAGGTTGTTCTGGGCGGCGGCGAGCCCCTTTTCGGCGGCCTTGGCGTAGGCTTCCTTGGCTTTCTCGAGCGACTGCGGAGTACCGACACCCGACTGATGGAGCCATGCGATGGTGAAGAGCGCTTCGGCGCTTCCTGCGTTGGCAGGGCCTGAGATTTCTGCGAAGATGGGCTCGGCCTGCTTGCTGTCCGTGATGGTGCGGAGTTTCGCGGCAGCAGCCTTCGCTTCCGTTTCCGAAGTGGCTCCCTCATGCGGCAGGAGGAAGCGGGCATCGGCGCGGGTGGGGGCGAGACAAACCGCGGCGAGGACGGCGGCAAGACAGGGGAGGTGGCGGGAAACGTGCATGGGACCGGAGGCAGAATAAGGCGATGGCGTGAGCTGAGTCAATCACAGGGCGGGGTCTGGTTTGGATGACGGCAAGTCAGTTGGAGAACGGCCAGAGCGGCGATTCCTTGTCTGTCGACCAGCGCATCCTCGACGGAGAAGCCACAGACGGTGCTCTCCAGCAGCGGGTGCGTGGCCACTGTTTGGCCGGTTTCGTCGACAACGGTGAGGACGAGGTCCCGGTGAGCCGGAGGCCGGTTGCTCAGCGGTTCCTGCGGCGCGTTCGATTGCTGCATCCACGATAGGAATGAGGGATCGGCGACGAGACCGCGCCGCAGTGTCATGATGGTGTGCCCTGCCGGGATGGCATGGAATGGATCGCCGGCGGGGTCGCCCGTGCGGCCGAAGTCCGCTCTGAGCGTGCTCGCCTCATGGAATCCCGCAACCATCCGTCCCCCGCAGGAAAGGCGGAAGGGAAAGGAAGCGAAGAAATCGTGAAGCGCTGGGGATTGGGTGGTGCCTTCCATGGTGTGTGTGGTGCGGATGCTGTGATCGTCCGGCGAATGCCGCGGGCCATCACAACTCCGGCAGTTTTCTCCGTAAACTCTCCGCAGAAAAGCGCGGGGCATGAGATGACGTCCGGAGAAGGGCCATGGTGCTGCGGTTTTCTCTGATGATGCGGTAAGGATAAACCTAGGGTGTGCAGGGAATTCCACCTGATGGCGGATTCGCTGCTCCGGGGCCGTCGCTGCCGCGGTAAAGTATTCGTAAACAAATGATCATCAAATTTTTGCGATATATAATGTCCTTCCATCTGGTTTCTTTCCCGCTTCGCCGATGGCCTGCGGTAATTCGATTGCATCAGCATCCGGTAGCCAGGGAAAAAGTTGGCAGATGCAAGCATGACTGATTTTCATGACAATATCTTGACGCCAGGAAAGCATTCTGATTGTCTTTTGTCCGCCGTGCAACCAACGGCGTTTATCCTCATGAGAGTACGCAGTGAAATGATTGCTGTAATGATACTGGGATCCGGCGCGGCGGGGGGGCTTCCACTGCGGGCGGGCGGGGTGGTTTCTGATGGAAGCGACGGACCGCTGGTGGCCGTGGGCTATCCGACGATTGATCTGGAGGCTGTGGCTCCTGATGGGGTTCTGAACTTCACCACGGTGCACATCCCGCCGGGTGTCGTTGTCAATTTCAAGGCTAACAAGCTGAACACGCCTGTCTTTCTGGCGGCGACCGGGGATGTTCTCATTGAGGGAACCATTGTGGTGAGTGGGCGGGATTACTTCATGACGGCGGGACCGGGAGGCGGGGCGGCCGGGTATCCGGTGGGGGTGGATGCCGTTGCGGGCGGTGGACCGGCCGGGGGGCGGCCCGGTGGGCCGACGCGTTATGTACAGGACGCTCCAGCGATTGGGAATGCCGGCGGCGGCGGCGGGATGGCGACGCCTGGGCTGGTGGCAGTGACCCGCACGGGCGGGGACCCCGGACTCGGAGGTGGAATGGTGCCGCGCCCGGTTCTTGTTCCGGGCGTAGCTGGTGGCGGTGGTTCCGGTGGAGGGGCTGGCAGTGGCATTGTGACGTTCGGTGTTCTCATTCCCGGTGGTCATGGGGGCGGGGGAGGCGGCGCAATCCAGATTTCGACGCCCGGGCAGGTGAAGATCACTGGCGCCATTCTGGCGAACGGGGGGCATGCCGAGATGGGATATGGGAACGGATTAAGCGATAGCTGCGGGCCTGGTGGAGGGGGAGCCGGTGGGAACATCGAGATCTATGCGGATCGTCTTGAATTGGGAGATACAGCCCTGCTGCAGGCAAGGGGTGGCGTCGGTGGGGGACATTCCTCCGAGCCGGTTGCGCTCGACCCCTTCATTTACACCACCGGGGCCCATGGCGGTCTCGGCTATCTGTTCATGAAGGCCAACCGGCTGCAGATTCATCCATCTGCTGGAATCGAAGCCATGGCGAACCTCCAGCCGGATTTGGCCATCCGCAGAAGCGGCAGTCAGGTGGTCGTCTTCTGGCCGACCCCGGCTCCGAGGTTCTTTCTGCAGGAATCGGTCGATCTGGCGGCGGGCAACTGGGTGGATGTGACGACCCCGGTGGTGAGCTGGGGTGGTGAGAACTCGGTGACGGTGACGCCGGGGACGCGCCGGTTCTACCGTCTCATCCAGCGCTGAGTGAAGTTCACAGCCGATCCGTGACGGCGGCTGCCATTTCCCTGGTATTGACGAGCTGGACGCCTGGTCCGTCGGTCCAGATGTCGCGGGTGCGGAAGCCATCGTCGATGGTTCTGCGGACGGCGGCTTCGATGGATTGGGCGGCGGTTTCTTCGCCGAAGGAGAAGCGGAGCATGAGGGCCGAGGAGAGGATCT
>CAZSDE010000112.1:0-8908 GCA_964605435.1 uncultured Akkermansia sp. | reverse complement strand
GCTGAGTACAAAGCGCGGATTCTGGCCATGGCTGCGGTCTACTGGAGCCTCGGTATCCGGGATGGGGACCCGCTTCATCTCAGCAACTACGCCACGCTCATGCGTCAAAAGGCTGAATGGGCCGTGCTGTCATTCAAAGCGGTCGCCGCCAGCGATCCTGGACTTCAAGCCGCATCAACCGCTGCACAGCACAAGTTTGATGGCAGCCATGTCTACCGGTTCGAACTATTCCGATGGGGCAAAGAAAGCGAGGATCCTGCCAATCCAAGGATTTCACTCGTCGACATCCTTGAAGACGTCGTGGTGTATTCAGACGGAAGAACAGCGATCAGGAAAGCGGGCCAAACATGGGCGAAGGATGTTTCGATTCCGACGTCCTAGTGGCGGGCGGCGGCCCGGGAGGTACGGCGGCCGCCATCACCTGCGCGGAGATGGGGCTGCGCGTACGAATACTCGACAGCCACCCGGGACCTGTGGACAAGCCAGGGGAAACGCTTCACCCGGGTGTCGAAACGGTGCTCGCCCAGCTGGGCGTTGCTGATCGGTTGCCTGCGGTGACCGGATCCCGGCATGCCGGGATCCGGGTCCGCTGGGGTGATCTGGATCGCTTTGATGCCTATGGCCAGGACGGGAGTGGTCCATGGCTGGGTTATCAGGTCAGCAGGGCTGGCTTCGACGCGATGCTGCTGGATCGGGCCCGCGAGTTGGGAGTTCAAGTTTTCCAGCCCTGCATCGTCCGGGGTAGTTTCCGGACGGAGGCGCGGGCAGTGCAGGTCGAAACCACACTCGGGACGATGACAGCCCGCACCGTCGTCAACGCCAGTGGTCGATCGAATCGAATCAGCGCAAGCCCAGGAAGCGACCGCCAACGGTACTCTCCGGCACTGGTGGCGCGCTATGGCTATGCGGCGGGTTCTCTGCCCGATTTGGACCAGTCTCCCATCCTTAGCGGTGATCGCGCGGGATGGCTCTGGCAGGCCATGGTTCGGCCCGGGCTATATCAGTGGACCCGCGTATCCATGGATGGAACGCGCTTTGCTCAGCAGTGGAGGCCGGACGAATTCCGGGGACTGGTCCCGGTCGGCGAGCCGAAGGGAGCCGATGTCACCTGGAGGATGGCCAGGAATCCCGCGGAACCGGGCAGGTTTTCGGTCGGGGACGCGGCGGCCGTGCTCGACCCCACTTCGGCCAACGGAGTTCTGCGGGCTTTGCTCTCGGGCATCATGGCCGGGAAACTGATTGGCGGGATCCATGCCGGGGTTGTGCCGGAGGAGGAAGCCGTCCGGATCTACAGCGATTGGCTGGCACACTGGTTCTTCAGCGCGGCAGATGCCATGAAGGATTTCTATCGGGCCCTGGGAGTTGCGGGGTTTTCAGACGGGAGCGACGCCCCAGCCCTGACCCTCAGCACGGACCATGTGCAGCCATCCTTCCATGCTTCCATTCGAGACTAAACGCTATGAATTCCCCACTTCCTCAACTGGCCCTGGCTCTGTTTCCTTTTTTCCCCGCCCTCGTCACCCATGGCGCGGACACGACATCCGCGCCCGCTGCAGGGCCTGCGACCAATCAGTTCCCCGATTCCCTGCCTGCCGCGCTGTCTCAGGGACATGCCGAGAAGCAATGGGAATCCTCCCTTTCCAATGCCTTTCTAAGGCCCGGAAATCAGGCATACCTGCAGCCGACACTGGCCACCGATCGCGACTGGCTTCACCTCGAGGCCCGCTTCAATTATGAAGCGACCGACACCGGATCGGCCTGGCTCGGTTACAACTTCAGCTTCGGAGAGAAGTTGTCCGTGGCGTTCACACCGATGGTCGGTGCCGTCTTCGGAGAGACCACCGGCTTCGCGCCCGGCTACGAAATTTCAGCGGAGTGGTGGAAACTCGAGTTCTACAAGGAGGGCGAATACCTCATCGACTCCGACACGAGAAATGACAACTTTTACTATTCCTGGGCCGAATTCCGCCTGGCACCGGTGGAATGGGCACGCGTCGGGATGGTGGTCCAACGGACCAAGCTCTACCAGACAGAGTTCGATACTCAGCGGGGATTCATGGCCGGCTTCTCCTTCAAGAATCTGGACCTGAATGCCTATCTGTTCAATCCGGACAAAGATCCCTTCTTCGTGCTATCCGTCAGGATCGGCTTCTAACGGGCCCGAGTGGATATATCCGGACGGATTGGTGGTGCCGACCAAGCGGCGCATAAGCCGGAGGCACGGTCGAGTGCGCTCGCAGGGTGAACCTGCCGATGCTTGCGGCGTGCGAGGGGGCGGGAGACCTATTCAGCGGAACACGCGCTCCTTGAAGTGTTGTACTATGAAGAAGGCCTAGGGTGATGCTCTTTGCAGTGAGCGGCGACAGCCAAGCACGCGGGGTCGTGGAAATGGCTGTGACACCGCGCTCAGTTCCCAGGAATCGGGATGGGACGGAGGCGAAAGTAGCGGTTTCCGGGCGTCGGGGACGGCTTCAGTGGAACGCTGTGCTGGATTCTGCCATCGGTTGTCCATCGCTGCGTCTCGCCATTGATGCGGGAGGTCCGGGACCAGTTAATGAAGTCGCCGGATTCCTCGATCTGGATTCTCATGTCGGTGAGAACGCGGGCCGACTTCCAGCGGAGTTCATATCCAGAAGGGCCCGCCAGCATCATGAAATCGAACGGCAGACCATCCGGTCTCAGGGGATCGCTGCCATTGAGGTATTCGAACAGGTTGGACTTTCCGTCAGAGTCGTCATCAAGGATGTCAGTTCCCGTGCCGGGAGCGGTGGGGAAGTATGCCTGCTGCCAGTCGGCATAACTCATGAGTGTGTCCATGGTACCACGCGTCAGCCAGAACACGCTGGTTTCGGCAGGTTCGGCGGTGGCGTAACGGAGTGGCGAAGGCGAAATCCCAATGGTCACCGCTGGCAACTCATCACCCGCTGGGGCATTCCCCATGGGAACGACGGCAAACGAATGGCTGTCATCACCCGGAGCGAAATGGAGAACCGGCGCGATCGGCTGGTAGTTGACACCCCCGATCAGGGTTCCTGCGAAAGCAAGAGAGAGATCAATCGGCTGATCCGTGCCACCGCGTCGGGACACCTTCACTGCTCCATTTCTGCCGAGCGGGGTTTGAATGTGGCTGGTGGTCTGAATGGTGAACGTACTGGCTGCTGGAATGCCGAATTCGATCTGGGCTCCACCGTCATTCACCTGCGGCACCGGGAGCAGAGTCACGGCCACCGTCATGTCTTCACCGGCGCGCTCGGGCACCGGCACGATGTCGACAGACGCTGTCGCCGATCCGCGGGCGAATGTGACACGGCGCACCGAACCGGTGCCCGTGGCTCCCGTGACCCGGTAATCAAGGTCCATGCGCGCCGTGCCGGAAAAGCTCAGCGGCACTTCCACCGCAGCACTCACATTTCCGCTTCGGATCACATTCAGCTTGCGGGAGCGGCCGGGAACGAAGGGATCCGCCGCCGAGACTGCCAGCGTCATGCTGCTGTCAAACCTTGGTCCGCCCAGCTGAAGGTTTCCTTCGCCGAGGAGCCGCGCCAGATCACTGCTGCCAAGGCCCACGCCCTGCAGCGTGATCGTCTGGGCGGCAGCCGTGCCCGCACCTTCGTAAATCAAATCGAGCCGCGTATCGACACGCGGAATATTGTCGGCACCGCGAGTCACGAACGTCGAGAACTTAACGAAATTCGACGGCAGCCCCGACTTTCCGGCGAAAATCTCGGAAAGGTCGATGACATCACCGGATGCGGCAGAAAAATCGGTGATCACGTCCTGTCCGCCGGTCTTTGTGAAGCGGAAGCGATCGGCGCCGGACCGACCCGTCAAACGGTTGCTGCCCCGACCGCCATGAAGCAGATCCGCCAGATCACCTCCGGTGAGGTCGTCGTTGCTTTCGCCGCCGCTGATGGAATTCCTGACACCGTCAGCCGCTGAGAGGATCACTGGGCGGGTGGCACTCCGGTAATTCCACACACGCATGCGCTGCCAGCGGGACATCTGGTAATCTTCGATGAGACGGCTGATCTCCGGCGGCAGGGTCCCTCCGAGGATGAGCACCTCCCGGAGGGAACCATGGAGAAACGCCTCCGCGGTTGCCGAACTGAGGGCCTGGCGGGCACCGATGGTGGTGAAACTGGAGAGCGGGGCGGCGTCGGATGTCTTTGAGGAGAAGGCAGGACCCCCGCCGGTGCGGAGCATGGTTTCGCTGGTGCCGCTGGCGACTGTCATCTGCAGGGGTTCCCCGGGATTCACCACCGGGCCGTAGATCGTCCGGCCGGGCTGGACGAGACGCAGCGAGCGCCCATGAATGCCCGACTCCGAACCACCCACACCAAGCTCAAGATCGGAACTGCTCAGGATCGTCTGGTCGCCTGCCGTTTCCGTGCCGGCATCGAAGGCCATGAAAGCCGTGAACTGCTCGAGCCTTGCGCCACGGTCGTCGATGTACAGAAACTGGCCGCCTGCGAAGCGGAGACGTCCATCAGTTCCCGCGACGGGACGGAATTCCGGGTACGGCTGATAGCCATCACGGCGATCGATCGACGCGTCGGGCCATTCCATGATGGGCACACCAGCCTGCAGGGAAGCGGCATCAAGCAGCAAGGTGGGCTCCACCAGTTGCCGATGCTGAGGGTTGAATCCCTCGACCGTCACCGTGAGTTCCTGTGCCTCGACACCTGTTGAAACGAGATCTTCCAGACGGAGCCTCACGGTTTCTTTGCCGAACCACTGGGCGACGTCCGCACTGAGTCGGCCCGCGAGGATGTCGGCGTAGCTGAAGACACTGCCGTCAGCCAGTGGAATCCCTGAGCGCTTCCATGCAAGTCCTGCACCGCCAGACAGAAGCGTGAGCCTGAGTTTATCCGCAGGAGTATCCGCATCCACAATCTGGAGGTGGATACCCGCGCTGCCACCACTGGTCACCACCAGCCGGGAATCCTGAAGCAGAGGAGCGTTATTGGCGGCGAGCGGATTCGTGCTGATCTCGAATTCCCGCCGGTTGCTCCACCCATCAAGGTCCGCGTCGCTAAGCGCGTCGCTGGAATTGAGTGGGTCGAATCCATGGAGTTCCTCCCACCAGTCGGGCAGCCCGTCTCCATCGGAATCCGGAGTCGGAATGTCCGTCCGGAAATCCACCCGGAGTTCCCTGCCGCGCTTTGCAAAGCCGGTCGTGACGTCGCCCGATTGCCCGGGGTCGAGCAGACTGGCCGGATGACCATCGACGGTTGCCGACTGCAGTACATAGCGGTGCAGCCCCGCTCCGACCTTTAGCGTCGTCGGCCGCTGATCGGTCGGAGGATCGGTATGCTGTTTGATCTCGCTGCGGAAGGAGAACTCGCCATTGGCCCCTGTCCTGCGCAGGGGAATATCAAGATCGACCACGTGGGTAGGATCCAGCTGGCTGAGAAGTCTGATGTGCAGGGTTCCGCTGAACAGCTGATAGCCACTGCCCTGCCCCAGCTTGAGGATCTTGCCATGCACGATGAGCGGTGCCTCACTGAATCCTGCCGCGCAGGCAGAATTGACTCCGAGCCAACCAAGTGCCAGCGATGCCAGCAGTGCGGGCCATGATAGTTTCGGCGTATATTCCGGATTCATGGGATCATGGGGTGTTCGGTTTGATGAGGGTGCGCACTTCTGTTCCCGCGCCAGTCCCGGCAGGAAGCAGCTGGGAGGGAGAAGGCAATGCCGCGCCGGGTCGGGGAGGCAGCCCACTGACCGCGGCAAGCGTCTCGCTGAATCGCTGCGGACGGGACTCGGCGAGGATGCGCTCTTTGAACTCGGTACGGAGTTTCTCCCGCTGTTGCTCCAAGAGACTGCGGCGGATCTCGGCGCTGACGGATTCGAAGGGCTTTACTGCGGCAGCGCGGCGCTCGATGAGACGAACGAGGAAAAGCCCGCTGTTGCCCGCGGAGATCTCGCTGAGATCACCGGGATTCTTCAGCGTGGCTGCAAGCTCCAGGACGGTCGTGCGCCATGGATCGCTGTCGGGAGTCACATCCAGCCAGCCCAGATCACCTCCGTTGAGCCGGGAGGCCCGGTGCTCCGTATTGCCTACCGCAAATGGACCAAATCCGGCGGCAACCGGAAACTTGTCCGCGCCAGCCGTCATTTCGGCCCGGATCTGCTCAAGGCGCGGACGATAGCGGTCGACCAGAGGCTGCTGGCCGTGGGTATTGAACCACAGGAGCGCCACCTTCACGGACTCGGGCTGAGTGTAGCGACTCGCGAGTCGAGTATCATACCGCGCCCGCACGGCAGCATCAGAAACCGTGACCGCCTCCAGTTGCGGCGCGAGCTGTGTCTCCTCGAGCCTTGCAATGAGGATCGACTCGATCTGTGCCACCGTCTCGGGATCACTCTCCAGCCCGGCCCTGCGGGCCGCGGCCGCCATGGTGGCACGTTCCACGAGCCGATCGAGCGCCTCGCCGCGAGCCTCCGGACTGTCCGCAGGGCCCGGCCGTGTGGCCCACCAATGACGGAAATCATCGGCCCGGATCGACCATCCGTCGCCCGCTGCCAGCACACCCGCCGCGGGCTTCGCTGGCTTCTCGCGGCAACCCGGGAAAAGCAGCACCAGCAGCAGCGGAAGTCATCGCCAGCCCGAAAAAGGAAGGAAACTAACCATGGCGGCAGATGACATGGAAGAAACAGGCATCGTCAGATTCCGTAGGATGAGAAGGTTGTCAGCTGGAGCTGGATGTCCTTCACTGTCTCCATGAACCTCTGCATGGCAGCATTCTGATCGCTGCCAAGGCTGGCCGCAGGGACAAAGAGGAGCCAGCGCGTATTCCAGACCGAACGACTGAAAAGCTGGGGATCGGCATACGCTGAATCGTTGCTCAGCAGGGCCCCGCCCGCTGTCGGGTAGGCACGGAAATCACCCGCACGGGCCAACTCCGCAAAACGGCCATTCAGGCTGTCGACCGCAGGATTGAAAGCGAAGTCCCGCAGCTCCGTCGTGTTGATTGGGAATGGTATCGGCAGGCGCTGCGGCACCACATTCCACGCACGCGTCTGCGATGCCAGCCCGTCGGAGTACCGCATGACATCCAGTCCAGCCGGGACCAGGTAGACCCGCGGTGTCACCGAGAGTTTCTGGGTTCCGTCCGGAGCCAGATCGTAGCCGTCAAAGCCCACACCCACCGAACGGACCTTCGTCGCAAAATTCGCCGTGCTGTAGCTGTGATCGAGCGCGCTGAGCGTCCGGCCGAAGACATTACGGCCAGGATTGATCTCAGTGGAGAATTCAATCTTGAAGCCCGGTTGGGCTGGCCCAGCCGGATCCGAAAACGGCCGGCAGAAATGGACGAAATCCTTGTCCGCATTGAGGTTGCCCACCACGGTGCTCGCAAGGTAGCTCTTCCATTTTTCATCCGAAGCACTGCTTCCATCGGCAAGAATGCGCTTGGCCTCGGTCCGGAACGACAGCGTGTTCCTTTCCCACTGAGGATTGTTAAGCCCGAGATTCGCCTTCAGAAAGTCAAAGTGCGCCCTCCGCTTGGCCAGAATATCCGCCAGACCACCGTTGCCCACCTTCGGCGTATCTCCATCCCAGCGACCCAACTGGCGCACCCTCATGAGGTCGTCGAGCACCGTCACCGCATTTGCCGGATTGCCCGGAGAGAGACTGGTCTCGTAATCGTACGCCTTCGCCGCCAGCCACGCAAAGCGCACCGCTGTATCCATCGCACTTTCATACTTGCGGGCGGCATCATCACGGCTCAGCCGCGCAATCATGTCCCCGTAGCGGTTCGTCTGCGCACGTGAAGCAATCATCCTGTTCATGGCCGCACGCTCGGAAATCAGACGCCCGGCCTCAGCCTCCAGCGAGCGAACCCGGTTATCAGCCATCGTGAGAGACTGCACTGCGTCCGCCATGCTGAGGCGCTTGGCGGCTTCTTCCTGCAGTTCGTTGGAAAGCTCCTTGAGCAGTTCGAGCAGTTCGTTGAACTCGCTGTATACTTCCTTGTCGTTTTCCTTGAGCAGATCCGCCTGGCCCTCGGCAAGCTCAGCGACCTCTCGCAGCACCTCGAAGACATGGGCAACTGTCCTCGCGATCTTCTTGCTGGCTTCACTGGCAATGCTGATTCCCAGAAGAGCTGGCTTGCTCGGAAGATTTCCACCGACAACGGTTAGATTTATTGCTGACGTTGCCTCTGACGTATGCTGGAACCCTGAAATCGTGTTTTCGACTTCACCAGCCTCATCATGGAGCAGTTTCGTCGCACTGATGAAGTCCTTGAGTCCGGAAATAATCCCAAGGTAGGTCTGACGGCTCTGCTGTGCCCCGTCGAGCGAAACGAGGCGGCGGTTGGCGTACTCGGCAAGATTGCTGAGTTTGTTGATGTAGACCTGGTATTCGTCGATGGCCATCTCGAGGGTGACTTCGGCGCGGAGCATTTCGCCGAGGGCGCTCTGAATTTCCCCGGTCGCCCCGCGGCGGCCCCATTCCTCCGGGGCTTTGAATCCGTATTGCGAAGTCAGGGCGATGGGGACTTCAACGGAAAGTATGTTATCCTGAGCCACACCTGCCGCGTGCTCTCCGAAACCATTGATGATGATTGAGGGATAGCCATCCTGCTTCGATTCGGAAAGATAGAATTCATCGAAGAGGTCGCTGAGTCGTTCCCCATCCAGATTCTGCATGCCGAGCGGCTGGAACTCCAGCTCGGAACCGGTCTGCGCGAGTGACTTGAAGATATTCGTCCTCACTTGCCGGAAAGCATTCGGCAGGCCGTCCGCGGTATCGGCCCTTGGGACCAGTTGCTCGACGGTGTTGGCGTCGAGATACATGTAGGTCAGGAGGTCTGGACCGCTGTAGCCTTCCTGGAAGATCTTGCCAGCACTGGCTGCAGGCAACACAGTTGTGTTTAAGCCAAGTGATGATTCACCACACAGT
>CAZSDE010000111.1:5624-8908 GCA_964605435.1 uncultured Akkermansia sp. | reverse complement strand
TCGGAGACGCCCAGGCCACCGTATCTGCTCTTCCAGTTGTAGTAGGTCGGCTGGCAACGGAGCGAAGCGACATGGCGGGACTCGCACCCTTCATGCCATCCCGCATCTGCCGTGCTTGCGGCACACATCGGCGACCTTCAGGCCTCCATCGGCTTCCTTGAGGATCGCCACGACCTGGCTCTCGGTGAATCGGCTTTTCTTCATTGGTTCGGTTCGGTGATTCCGACCCGGACTCTCTCATTTCAAACTGTCCCATGCGAGGGGAAGCTTACACCGTAGCGGTCGATTGCGGTACCATGCCTTACGCATTTTAGGAGCTTGTCACGACGTTGCTTTTTTGTATGTGATTATTCCATGAACGCTAATACCGATGCGCCGCTGGAAAGGGAGCCGGAGATTCCGGGTTATGCCATGCATGGGTATCTGGGAAGCGGGGGGTCGGCGGTGGTGTGGAAGGCGTATCAGGAGGCGGTGGGGAGGGATGTGGCCATCAAGGTGCTTCGACCGTACGGCGGGCAGCGGTTTGCGGTGCAGCGCTTTGCGCGGGAGGCGGAGATTCTTGGCGCGCTTGCGCATGAGAACGTGGTGGCGGTTTTTGACAGTGGGGAAGCCGACTGCGGATTGTGGCTGGCGATGGAACTGGTCGATGGCGAGCGGCTCGACCGATGGCTGCAGCAGACGGGTCCTGCGCTGCGGGAACGGCTGCGCGTCTTTGCGGGGATCTGTGCGGGGGTGCGGCACGCGCACCAGAAGGGGGTGGTGCACCGGGACCTCAAGCCCGGGAACATTCTCGTGAACCGCGAGGGTGTTCCCAAGGTGGCGGATTTCGGTCTGGCGGCATGGTCGCAGCCTGGCAGCATGGATCTCACGCTCACCCGGCAGGGTGAACTGTTCGGATCGCCAGCCTGGATGCCACCGGAACAGGCCCGCGGGGAAGTGCAGTCGGTCGACACCCTCAGTGATATTCACGCGCTGGGAGCCGTTCTGTTTTTCCTGCTGAGCGGGCGTCCGCCCCTCGACGCGGAGCAGGGTCCGCAGGCTCTGCTGGCGGCGGCGCAGTCCGACGACCGTCTGCGGCTGCGCGCCATCGCTCCGAAGATTCCGCGCGACCTTGCGGCCATCACCGAGAAGTGTCTGTCCGGTCCCAAGGCGAGGCGGTACCAGAGTGTTTCCGAACTGGAGGCCGATGTGCTCCGCTGGCTCGACGGCCAACCGGTGCAGGCGCGCCCGGCTTCGGCCCTCTACTGGACGGGCCGGAAACTCCGGCGGCATTGGGTCGCCGTTGCGGCGGCTGCCGCCGTGCTGGCCACTGGATCGGGCTGGGCCTGGGAACGGTTCCAGTCCGAACGCCGACTCGCCGAGGAGCGCCGTCAGATGATCGAGCGATCGCGGGAACTGGCGATTCAGTTTCTTCTGGACGCAAGGGAGGTCGCCGAGAGATCTCCGAACAAGGCTATCGAGAATCTGGTGGAGAAATGGAGGGATCAATTCAGCTGGGATCGTGTGTTAGACGATGAGGCGAAAGACCCCCGGCGCTTCGCGGTAAGGATGGCGATGACGGATGCGCGCAACTTCACTTCGTCGGTCTCGTGGGTCTCGGCTGAGCGGGAATGGATACGGGCGTCGGAACTTCTTGATTCCCTGCTCCGCGATCGACCGGGGTATGAACCGTATCTTGTGGAAAAGCGGGAAGTTCTGCTGGGTCTGCAGACGGCACTTCTGCGTCAGGACCGGGACGACGAATCGGTAGCCGTCGGGGTCGAGCTTCTTGAGCAGATGCTGGATGCAGGCCGCACGCGGGAGATCATCGATCTGTGGATGCTGGCAGACGTGGTGACCAATCTGGGCGACGCGCTATGCGGTACGTCTGAATGGGAGGTGCTCGGGTACCCTGCCACGAAGTTCCCGCCGGGACTGGCGGAACGGGCCGCCGCCGGCATGCTGCGCTACGCCGGTATACTGCGTGAGATTCCGGAGGACGTCACCAACCTTGCTGATTGCCGTCAGCGGGCGAGGGTCTTCCGGGAAGCAGCGCGTGCGGCGCTTCGTTTTGCCGAGCATGGCGGTGCCGGCCTCACGCCGCTGGATCTGGTCAGGATGGCCACGCAGTCGGGTCGGCACATGCTGGCCTACAGGTCAGGAGATGCTCCCCGCAGTCTGACCTTCCGGTCGCTGGCCACGGAGGCCGAGATTGCCGCCCGCGGGGGGGACCTGGGCACCGCGCGGAGCCTTCTTGAGGAAGCCGTCGGCATGGTCCGCCGGGATCGGACGGGGGCTCTGCCTCGCTCAGGTTCCCCGGGTCCGGCGCTGCAGCTTGCCGGGACACTGTACTGGTTTGCCGATGCAGCGGAGAAGTCCGGAGCGCATCAGTCGGCGTCATGGGCCTATCTGGAAGCCGAAAGCATCTGGAAGGCAGCGCACCTCCGCGAAGAGCGGGCGGAATACCTTGCGCGGCGCGGGGCGGCCCAGTTTCACACGGCGCGGGTCATGGCCGCCGAGCATGGGGATCCTTCTGCGGGCCTTGCGCATGCGCAGGAAGCGCTCGAATTCCTCACCAATGCAGGCGAGGCCTACCTTGATGATCACCCGATCTTCCGGGAGAAGCTCAGGGAAACCGAGCGGTTCCTCCGCGCGACGGGCTGGCATCCGGCCGCCGGGAAAAGCAAGTAGTTCTCCTCACATCTGATCAGCGGGTCCAGCGGGTGCAATCTGGTCATCACCGGGCCCTGGCACGAGGGAAGGACGGCCGACAATGAGCGGATCGACCAGGCCGATTCTGATGGTATCCTTGCCGGTGTAGGGCAGGCGGTGCAGCAGATAGCGCATGGCATTGAGCCGGGCTCGCTTCTTGCAGTCCGACTTGATGACGGTCCATGGGGCGTCCGAGGTGTCGGTGTGCAGGAACATGGCTTCCTTGGCGCGGGTGTAGGCATCCCATTTGTCGAGCGAGGCCGTGTCGATGGGGCTGAGTTTCCATTGTTTGAGGGGATGCGCCTGCCGTTCGCGGAAGCGCCGCCGTTGTTCGTCCTGGCTGACCGAGAACCAGAATTTGACGAGGTGGGTGCCGCTGCGGACGAGGTGACGTTCCAGTTCCGGTGTCTGGCGCATGAATTCGTCGTATTCTGACTGTGTGCAGAAGCCCATGACGCGTTCGACGCCGGCGCGATTGTACCATGAACGGTCGAAGAGGACGATTTCTCCGCGGGTTGGCAGGTGTTCGATGTAGCGCTGGAAGTACCACTGACCGCGCTCGGTTTCGGTTGGCTTGGCGAGGGCCACCACCC
>CAZSDE010000111.1:0-5614 GCA_964605435.1 uncultured Akkermansia sp. | reverse complement strand
GCCTCGGGGATTGAGGTGTTCCATGAAGCGCTTGATGGCGCCTCCCTTGCCCGCGGCGTCTCGTCCTTCAAAGAGAATCACGAGCCGCTGACCGGTATCCTTGACCCATGCCTGCAGCTTGAGCAGTTCCACCTGAAGGCGGTACTTCTGTTCTTCGTAGGACTTGCGCGAAAGCAGATTCAGATAGGGATAGGCACCGTCGCGCCAGCCCGGGGCCAGTTCCGTGTCGGGATTGCGGCCGCCGGGGGACGGGTCCTTGCGGAACAGCAGCCGGCGCAGCGCCTTCACTTCGTCCGGCGACGCTCCGGCCATGAGGGCGCGGATCTGATCAAGGGGTTCGCCGGGCGGTTCGCCTGCTGCATGGCGCGCCAGCGGATGCGCAAGGGTGATGGCCTGCTGCGAGGCGGCTCCGTCTGCGGCACTGCGGATGACCGTCCGGCGGATGCTGTCGGCCCCGGGGGCCGGCGCGGTATCGCCGTCGGAAACGCGGCGGGGAGCGGTTTTCTGGCGGGCCGGATTGTTCCGGCGGATGACTTGATTCAGTTCGCGGGACTTCTTGGCTAGCATTGCAACACAACGGGACGGCGGGGGGAATACGCCAATCAGAGCATACATCAGAATCGGCATTCCGCAAAGCCAGAGCTGCGATTCGTTGAGGCGAAGGTACACACAGCCATCTTCCTTCCCTCCGCGCAGATGGGGGAACGCAACGGCTTGCCTTGAAATGCAAAGCGCACCATCGACAGCGAAGGACTGTCCCTTCTCCATGCTGAAACTTGTGTTGCCTTTCATCTTCTGTGCTTCCGCCCTCATGGCCGCGGAACGCCCGCCCCTCGTTCCGCAGCGCTGGAGCGGTGACCTCAATGTCCCGGATCCGGTGGCCTGCAGTGTCGATGCGCAAGGCCGTGTCTTCGTGACCCGGACTTCCCGCCGCAAGACGGCCGACCTCGATATCCGTCAGTGGAGTGAATGGATTCCCGACGACGTCGGCCTCACCAGCGTAGCCGCCAAGAGTGCGTTTCTCCGCGCGAAACTGGCTCCGGGGATGCTGCGGGGACCACGCGGCGACCTGCGCGACTGGAACGGCGACGGATCGGTCGATTGGCAGGACCTTGCGGTGCCCGCGGAACGGATTCTTCTGCTCGAGGACCGCGACGGCAATGGCACCGCCGATCACCTTGGGGAATTCGCCGGAGGCTTCGCGTCCGACGTCACCGGCATTGCGGCCGGCGTCCTCGCCATCAATGGCAACGTCTATGCCACCATCGCCCCGGATCTCTGGCTCGTGGCCGACCGCGATGGCGACGGCAAGGCCGATCACCGTGAGTCTCTCGTGCACGGCTTCGGTATCCACCTCGCCTACGCCGGTCACGACATGCACGGCCTGACCCGCGGGCCGGATGGCAGAATCTACTGGACGATCGGTGACAAGGGCGTTCACGTACAGCGCCGCGAGGACGGCCGCACGTTTTCCTTCCCCCACGAAGGCTGCGTGCTGCGCTGCGAGCCGGATGGCAGCCGCTTCGAAGTCTTCGCGCACGGCCTCCGCAACGTTCAGGAAATCGCCTTCAATGAAACCGGCGACCTCTTCGGAGTCGATAACGATGCCGACAAGCCCGGTGAAAAGGAACGGCTCGTCTGGATTCTTCCCGAAAGCGACAGCGGCTGGCGTTGTTCATGGCAGTACATGAAGGACTGGTGCCCGTGGACCAGCGAGGGCCGCTGGCAGACGCAGCACGGAACACAGCCGATTTTCCTTACGCCGCCTATCGCGCTGAGCCACGACGGCCCCAGCGGATTCGCCTCCAATCCCGGCACCGCCCTCGCCCCGGAATGGAATGGCTGGTTCTTCCTCAATCAGTTCCCCTCGGGCCACATGAATGCCCTGCGGCTCGTTCAGGAAGGAAGCGCATGGCGGCTCGCAGAAGACGTGCGCGTCAGCAGCGGCATCATGGGCGTCGGCATGAGCTGGGGACCAGACGGTGCCCTCTATTATACTGACTGGGAAAGCGGTTACGAACTCAACGGAAAAGGTGCCGTCTGGCGCGCCGATGTGGCCGCAGCGCAGCGCCATCCCCTCCGCGAAGAAGTCAGGAACCTTCTCGCCGCAGGATTCAAGGCCCTCCCGGAACCCCGGCTCGCGGAATTGCTCTCCCATCCCGATCAGCGCGTCCGCTGCGGTGCCCAGTGGGAACTGGCCGACCGCAGCGCGTGGAATGTCCTTCAGTCTGCCGCAGGCCAAGCCGGTCAGCGTCTCGCACAACTCCATGGCCTCTGGGGACTCGGCCAGGGCTGGCGATCCGGCCGCCTTGAGGATTCCCGCACGCTCGCCGCCGCCATGGCGTATCCCGATCCGGAAGTCCGCGTCGCCGCCGCAAGAGTCGCGACGGAATCTCCTTCCTCTGCGAACACCGACGAGGCCCTCGTCCGGCTGCTGGCCGACTCCTCGCCACGTGTCCGCCTTGCGGCGGCCCTTGCCTGTGGTCCGAGGAAAATAAAATCGGCGGTTCCCGTCCTGCTGCGCATGGCTGAACCCGACCCCGAGCCTTTCACCCGCCATGCCATCGTCACGGGACTAGCGGGCTGCGCCGATCCGGCGGAACTCGCGGCCCTCGCCACGGATCCTGCCGTCGGCTGCCGGGAGGCCGCCGTCCTTGCTCTCGCCAGACTCCGTCATGCCGCCACCGCTCAGTTCCTGAACGACTCCAATCCGCGCATCACAGAAGCGGCCGCCATTGCCATCCACGATGGAGAGGGAATTCCGGAAGCCCTGCCGTTCCTCGTGGCTTTCCTCGGCAAAGCACAGGCGTCTGAGCCGGAGTCGGTTCTCCGCCGCGCGCTCGCAGCGCAGCTCCGCAGCGGGACCACCGCCGCCGCCACGGCCATCGCCGCCTTCGCCCTCAGCCCGGATCACACACTTCCGATCCGCCGCCTCGCTCTCGATCTGCTGCGCGACTGGACATCGCCCAGCCGGCTCGACTCCGCCGATGGCATGGCGCGGCAGCTTCCCGAACGGAATGCCGAGGCCGCCCGGACCGCTCTGCAGCCCTTCGTTCCAGGACTTCTCGCCCTCGAAGAACCCATCCTGCAGGCCGCGGCCCTCGAAGTTGCCCTCGCCCACCAGCTTCCTTTCCCCGCGGAACGCCTGACCGCTGCGATCCGCGATCCGTCACTCGCTCCTGCGACCCGGCAAGCCGCCCTCCGTCTCCTCGCCGCACGCCATGGATCATCGCCCGGCGTCCGCAATGCGATCACCACCGCCATCCGCGACAAGGACAACGGGGTGGCCATCGCTGCACTCGAATCCTTCCGCCAGATCGACCCCGCAGCCACTCCCGCTGAATGCGACCGCATCCTGCGGGAACGCTCAGCAATCCGGCTTCAGCAGGCCGCCTGCCGCACTCTCGGTGAACTGAAAACGCCGGAAGCGGCCCGCGTCCTCGGGGCCCGCATGAGCGAGCCGCCTGTGCCCGCCGCCCTGCTCCTCGATTTCCGTGAAGCCGCCGCTTCCTACCCTGAACTTGCACCCGTTCTCCAGAAGCTCACTGCAGTGCCCGACGGTGCTCCCATCGCCGTCGCATGGCGCGATTGCCTTGAAGGCGGCGACCCCGCCGCCGGACGGCGGATCTGCCTGACCGATGTCTCCGCAGGCTGCGTGGCCTGCCACCGCTTCGATGCCAATCCCGGCAGCGGTATCGGCCCGGCCCTCAACGAAATCGGATCGCTGCGCGACCGTGCTGCCCTGCTCGAATCCCTTCTCAATCCGAGTGCCACCGTCGCGGATGGCTTCGGAATCGTCACCGCCACCCTGATCGACGGATCCGTGGTGGCCGGTACCCTCGCCGCTTCATCGGAATCCAATGTCACCATCCGCCTCCCGGAAGGCGAAATCCGCCGCATCGACCGCTCCCAGATCAGGGAAATGCCCCCGCCCGTCTCCGGCATGCCCCCCATGGAGGCCATCCTCTCCCGCCGCGACCTCCGCGACATCGTCGCCTACCTCAGTTCCCTCAAATCCAAACCAAAACGCTGAGCACGGGGTACTGTCCTTCCCGGAAACCACCTACCGGACGAATTTTCGCCCGGTCGTGCAGGGATGTCCATTAAACCCTGCTGAATCGACGCTTTCCTTGGCATCGACCAGGGAATTCCCTTAGGCGCAATAGGGAGGTGCGTACCTTGCGCCCCCGCTACCCCGGTCTACACTCGTGACAGATCCGTCAGGATCCCTTTGCCCCTGACAACCCCTTTTGTTCTGCCATGCCCATGATCCCTGGTCTGCGCGCCGTTCCGCGGTTCGCTCTCTGCTGTTTCCTCCCCGCCGTCCTCCACGCGGCCCCGGTCGCGGTGAACGACAGCTACACCCTCAATGAGGATACCGTGCTCAGTACAGCATCGGCGTCTCTCCTCTCCGCGGATTTCGAACCCGCCGCCAATGTGGTCACCGGCGACTGGGCCTACCTCGACCGCATCCGGAATAATCAGAACGGTCAGACGTCGGATACCTATCCCACGGATGGAGCGGGGCGCGACTGGCGCTCACTCGGATTCGACACGGCAACATCGACGGTCTCCCCATGGGGAACCTCACCCATGCCCATACAGGCCGGCGGCATCGGTGCCTTCCCGAATGCACCCAATGTCCTCCAGGGTCTCAACACCAGCGGCGGACCGTACAATGTCACTACCTATCTTTTCCGGAAAACCTTCAACCTGACTCCCGCCCAGGCAGCCGTCACTTCGTGGACACTCCGGCACGTGGTGGACGATGGCATGATCGTCTACCTCAACGGTCAGCAGATCCATCAGGTGCGCATGGCACCTGATCAGATCTTTCCGGCCGGGCCCGTCACGACCAATACCTCGGTCAACAACAGCATTGCCGACGAATCCGTCTACACCAACGATGCCATCACGATCCCAGCGGGACTGCTCGTGCCGGGCAATAACGTCCTCGCCATCGAACTCCACCAGGCGGGCGGCAGCAGCTACACCAGTTCAGACGTCGGACTCGATGTCCAGTTCAGTCCCGGTGGAGACACCACCCAGGGATTCGTCTATGCCGACGACACCTTCGGCACCAACCGCCCGAACAATGCCTCCGGGGCCGCTGTCGCCACCGGAGGAAATCCCGGGGGGATGCTGACTGTCGAGACCGGCCGGGTCAACAATTCCTCCGGCTTCTCGGGTGGCTGGAGACGTGCCTTCGATCTCGGAGCCCCGGCCACCGTCCGCATCGCCTTCGACTGGCGCATCGGAACCCGCGGCGGTCTGGAGCCGGACGAATTCTCCGCCTTCGCCATGAGCCTGAATGGCACCCGGTACGGCGACATCAACGTGACTCAGGGCCGATTCATCGGTCAGCTCTTCGGAACCGGGAACGGCGATGGCGACCTCAATACCCCGTGGGCCCGGCAAACCTACGATGTCAATCTTCCGGCCGGTTCACACACTCTCGTCCTCGGTGGCTACACCAACAAAACCACCGTCAATTCGGAATGGGGCGTCGCCTTCATTGACAATGTCAGCATCACGACCCTTTCCAGCGGCACTGGAATGCTCGCGAATGACACCGGTAACCCGGTGCGCGCGGAACTGGTGAGCGGTCCTTCTC
>CAZSDE010000110.1:5004-8939 GCA_964605435.1 uncultured Akkermansia sp. | reverse complement strand
AAATCCTTCGAGGGTTTCGGGTCATCGACGCGGGGACCACGGATGGAGAATTCCGAGAGTCTGGTGGGGCTGGCTGGGTCGTGGACGACGATGGTCCAGATGGCGGGGGTGGGGGCTCCGCGGGTTCCGCGGAGTTCGACTACCTGATTGAGTCTGGTGATGCCGGTGATGGCGCGGAAGGTGGAAGCTGCCTCCATGGCGCTGGCGGCCTGCGGCGGGCCTGGCGGCGGGAGGGGAGCGGGAGCTGGCTCCGGCGCGGCTGGAAGTTCCGGGGGAGGGAACTGGGCAGCGAGCGGTGCGGTGGCCGTGGCGAGTGTTGCGAGGAGGATCCGGGAGAGCTTCATGGAAGGGGACCTTGGAGTGAGGGGCCGTCTGGGGTCAGGTCGATTCGTGGCTGAAGGCGTCGGTGACGCCCCAGTGATTGACCTGGCTGAGGCTGAATCCGGCGATGATTTCGGTCTGGCCGTTGCTGGCGCGGAGGAAGAGAATGGCACCGTCCCGGCATTCGACGGAGTCGGCCGTGACCCACATGAGTTTCCCGTTATTGAGTTTAATGCCGAATCGCTTCATGGGTTGGCGCGGGCTGGGTTCCGCTGGTGAGACCGGTTGAGAACATGGTTCCGGTAGAAAGCCTTGTCAATGTGAGGGCGGGATGCTCTCCGGGGGCCTGGCGAGGCCGCGGAGGCCGGGGGCGGCGGCGAGCAGGGATTGGGTATAGGGATGCTGGGGATGCGACAGGATGGTGTCGGCGCTGCCGGATTCCACGATCTGGCCCGACTGCATGACGGCGACGCGGTCGGCGAGAAAGCGGACAACGCCGAGGTCGTGGGAGATGAAGAGCATGGTGAGGTCGAGTTCCCGGCGCAGGTCGAGGAGGAGGTTGAGGATCTGGCTTTGGATGGAGACGTCGAGTGCGCTGACCGGTTCGTCCGCGAGGAGAAGCTTCGGCTGGGGGGCGAGGGCGCGGGCGATGGCGATGCGCTGGCGCTGACCGCCGGAGAATTCGTGGGGATAGCGGGCGGCGGCGGAGCTGGGAAGGCCGACCCTGTCCATGAGGGTGGTGACTTCGGAGTGGAGGCTGGGTCCGGTGAGGGCGGGGCGTCTGGCGTGGATGGCTTCGGCGAGGGTGCTGAAGATGGTGAGCCGTGGGTTGAGAGAGGCGTAGGGGTCCTGGAAGACCATCTGGAAATCGAGGCGGGCGCGGCGCAGTTCTGCGGGGGAGAGGGCTGACAGTTCGCGGCCATCCATGAGGATGCGGCCTGAGGTGATGGGCTGGAGCTGCATGATGGCGCGGCTCAGGGTGGTCTTGCCGCAGCCGGATTCGCCGACGAGTCCGAGGATTTCGCTGCGGGCGATGGTGAGGGAGACACCGTCGACGGCGCGGAAGGGAGGGGAAGCGGGAGCGAAGAGACCGCGGTGTCCTGGGAAGTGGACGTGGACGTTGTCGAGTTGCAGGAGGGGTGTCATGCGGCCCCCCTTTCGAGGCAGCCCGGGCAATTCTGGACGAGGTGGCCAGGGGCGATTTCGATCAGTTCCGGGTCGCGGCTGGTGAGGCAGAGGTGGCCGCCGGGAACATTGCGGGGGCGGACGGCGCGGCGCGTGGCGAGGGGGGCGAGGTCCGGCGGGGGGACGGGGATGGTGTGCAGGGCAGACCCCGTGGGCTGGAGGGCTGGGACGCTGCGCATGAGGGCGCGGGTGTAGGCGTGGCGTGGCGACTGGAAGAGGGTATGCACCGGGGCGGATTCGACGATGCGGCCGGCGTACATGACGTGGACATGGTCGCAGGTTTCCGAGACGACGGCGAGGTCGTGGGTCACAAGGATGACGGCGGTGCCGAGGGCACGCTGGCGTTCGCGGATGAGATCGAGCACCTGTTTCTGGATGGTGACGTCGAGGGCGGTGGTGGGTTCGTCGGCGATGAGGAGTTCGGGTTTTGTGATGAGAGCCATGGCGATCATGACGCGCTGGCGCATGCCGCCGGAGAATTCGTGAGGGTACTGGCGGATGCGTTCCTCCGGGTTGCGGATGCCGACTGAGGCGAGGGCTTCGATGACGCGGGGTTCGGCGGCGCGGCGGCTGAGGCCTTCGTGGATCTGGAGGGGTTCGGCCAGCTGGGACCCGATGCGCAGGCAGGGATTCAGCGATGTCATGGGGTCCTGGAAGATCATGCTGATGCGGCGTCCGCGGATCTTCCGGAGTTCCTTTTCCGTGAGCTGGAGGAGGTCGTGACCTCCGAAGCGGGCGGAGCCCGACTCGATGCGGGCGGGCGGGGAGGGGAGCAGGCCGAGGAGGGCGAAGCAGGTTACGGATTTGCCCGAGCCCGATTCGCCGACGATGCCGACGGTGGATCCTCTGGGCACGGAGAGGGAGACGCCTGACACGGCGCGGACGATGCCGTTCCGGGTGTGGAACGAGACGCGGAGGTTGCTGGCGTCGAGGATGGGCATGGGGCCGTGTCCGGTGGAGCCGGGAAGCCGCTGATGCCACCGGGAAGGGGTGGTTGCCACCGGAATTGCAGGGCAGAGACGACGGGGCAGGGGGTGGGTGGAATTTCTCGTGTCCGGAAAGATCGTGCTTTCTTCGGGCGCGGTGCCGGGCAGAATCGACTGGCATGGTGGCGGCCTCCGCACGGAGCCTGCCGCCGCAACCTTCAATCCATTCCCCCTGATTCTCATGAAACCGATGCTCTGTCTGACTTCGCTGCTGGCCATTCCGGTGCTGGTGAGCGCCCAGGAATCGCCGGTGGTGCCGGTGTGGCCTCACGAGGCCAGCGATCTGAAGCCTGATCCCAAGGTGGTGTTCGGGCGGTTGCCCAATGGTTTGCGTTATCAGATCCTGCCGCATGCGGAACCACCGAAGCGGGTGAGTCTGCGTCTGCATCTGGAGGCGGGGTCGCTCATGGAGGAAGACGATCAGCAGGGACTGGCGCACTTTCTTGAGCACATGGCGTTCAATGGGACGAAGAACTATCCGGCTGGGGAGATGGTGGAATTCTTCCAGCGGCTGGGGATGGCCTTCGGGGCGGATACCAATGCGCATACTTCCTTTGATGAGACCGTCTACAAGCTGGAGTTGCCCGATGGAAATGCGGATCTGATGAAGCGGGGCATGCTGTTTCTGCGGGACGTGGCCGATGGCATGATCATCGGGCCGCAGGAACTCGAGAAAGAGCGCGGCGTGATCATCAGCGAGAAGAAGGCGCGGGATTCCGTGGAATTCCGGAGCATGATTGAAGGATTCAAGTTCAGTCTGCCTGATTCGCTGGTGCCGCGGCGGCTGCCGATCGGGACGGAAGATGTCATTCTGAAGGCACCACGGCAGAGGTTCGTGGATTTCTACCGCCGCTGGTACCGGCCGGAGCTGATGACGGTGATTGTGGCCGGCGACGTGCAGCCCGAGGCATGGAAGGCCGCCATTGTCAGTCAGTTTTCCGATCTCAAGGCACCGGCGCTGCCGGTGAAGAAGCCGGACACGGGACCAGTCCGGACCGGGCATGGACTGCAGGTGAAGCTGCACACGGAAAAGGAAGCCGGGCAGGTGACGATCGGCATCGACACGAACCGTCCGTCGCGGAAGCGGTCGGACAGCAAGGCGACGCGGCGGGAGAAGATGATTCGGAGTCTGGCCGATGCCATGCTGAACCGGCGGTTTGAGATTGGCGCGAAGAAGCCGGATGCGCCATTTCTGGCGGCTGAGTCCGGGCATGAGGATTGGATGCGGTATGTGGAGAGTGCCAGCGTGCAGGCACTGGCGAAGCCTGAGAACTGGGACCGTGCCCTCATGGCCGCCGAGCAGGAACTGCGGCGGGCCGTGCAGCATGGATTCACGAAGGCCGAGCTGGCGGAAGCCGCCGCCAACCTTGCCACGGCTGCGGAGAATGCGGCGCGTCAGGCTCCCACGCGGAAGTCGCGGGAACTGGCCGATGCGCTGTCGCG
>CAZSDE010000110.1:0-4994 GCA_964605435.1 uncultured Akkermansia sp. | reverse complement strand
CAGGAAGTCTTTCTGCATCCCGACGATGCGGCGGCGTGGGTGCGGGCTGAACTGGCCACGGTGACCCCGGAACTCTGTCACGAGGCCCTGCGGCGCGATTGGGCGACCGACGACATCCGGATTTTCATCACGGGGAATCTTCAGCTCGAGAATGCGCCGAAGCAGATCACGGAAACATGGAATACGAGCCGGGCGAAGGAAGTGGCCGCGCCCGAGGAATCGTCCGACGCGGCCTTTGCCTACACGGATTTCGGGGCTGCTGGCGAAGTGAAGGAACGGAAAGAAGTGGAGGATCTGGGCATCACGCAGCTGACCTTTGCCAATGGGGTGCGGCTCAATGTCCGGAAGACAGATTTCAAGAAGGACGTGATCGAACTGGCGGCTTCGTTCGGAGATGGACGGCTCACCTTGCCGAAGGACAAGCCCGGGCTGGCCTTGTTCACGAGGATGAATTTCGGGGCTGGTGGCCTGGAGAAGCACAGTGTCGATGACCTGCAGCGGTTGCTGGCCGGGCGGACTGCCAGTGTGAACTTCAGCATTGGAGACGACAGCTTTGGATTCGCAGGGCGGACCAACCGGAGCGATCTGCTGCTCCAGTTCCAATTGCTCGCGGCGTCGCTATCCTCGCCCGGTTGGCGGCCCGATGGACTTAGTCAGTTCAAGGCGAGTCTGCCGGCGATCTACAATCAGGTCGAGCACACTCCCGAGGGAATCCTGCAGGCAAAGGTGGAGGCCTTCACGCATGGCGATGACTACCGCTTTGTCTTTCCGGAGCAGGAGGAACTGGCGGCACGGACGATAGATGAGATGAAGGCGTGGGTTGGCCCGGCGCTGGCTTCCGGGTATCTGGAGATTGGCGTCGTGGGCGATCTTGATGTGGAGGAAGTGGTGCGGGCGGCGGCGGCCACGGTGGGTGCTCTGCCGGCGCGGGCTGCGGAGCGGAGCGAGCATGCCGAGCTGCGCAAGGTCAGTTTCCCTGCGAAGGTTTCCGAGAAGGAATGGAAGTTCACCTCGAAGATTCCGAAGAGCAATGTCCTCGTGTTCTGGCCGACCACGGACCGGCGGAGCGATGTGAAGCTTTCGCGCCAGCTTTCCCTGCTCGCGGAAGTCTTTTCCGACCGGGTCCGCAAGAAAGTCCGCGAGGAACTGGGCGACAGCTACAGTCCGGATGTTGCCAGCATGATGAGTGACACATGGGAAGGCTATGGCCAGATCATGGCCATGATGGTGGCCGATGGAAAGGATGCCGCCAAGCTCGGTGAGATCGCGAAGGAAATCGGCCGTGGCCTCGCTGCAAAGGGAGTGACGGCCGACGAACTCGACCGCGCCCGCAAGCCGATCCTGACCATGCTCGAAGAACAGCGGCGCAGCAATGCCTACTGGCTGGGTACGGTCGTGCTGCCTTCGCAATCGCGGCCCGAACGGCTCGACTGGGCCCGTTCCATGATGGACGACTTCAAGTCCGTGACACTGGCGGAACTGAATGCGCTCGCGGCGAAGTATCTGGGGGCTGATGCGGTGGCCACCGTTGTCCGCGTCGTTGCCAGTGGCGGCGAGGCGGAGAAGTCCGGCAAGTGAAACGCTGGCACCTGCCGTCATGATGCGCTGGCTGCCTGCGGTGGTTCTGTGGCTTTCGGTGGCTCTGCTGCCCGCGGGGCCGCCGAATGTCCTGTTTCTGGCTGCGGACGACCTGAATGACTGGCTGGGATGCCTTGGCGGGCATCCTCAGGTGAAGACGCCGCACCTTGATGCGCTCGCGGCGCGCGGCGTGGCTTTCCGCAATGCGCATTGCCAGTCGCCCCTCTGCAATCCGTCGCGCACCAGTGTTCTGCTGGGGCTGCGGCCATCCGGCAGCGGGATCCATGGACTCCAGCCCGGAGCAAGGAAAGTACCCGCCCTGAAGGATCGGCTCAGCCTGCCCCAGATGTTCCGGAAGGCCGGTTACCACACGTTCAGCTGTGGAAAGATATGGCATGATGGAGCACTCGACCGCCGGGAAATGGCCGGGGAATTCGATGTCGTCGGTCCGGCTCCCGGCATGCCGCGGTCCCCGCAGCGGATTTCGAAGTATCCATCGCTCATGGCTGTGATGGACTGGGGACCATTTCCGGCGACCGATGAGGAAAATGCCGATGCGAAGATTGCGGCCGCCGCCGTGGAGGCGCTGCGTACGGCTCCGGCAGACCGTCCCTTTTTCATCGCCTGCGGCTTCCGGCTTCCCCATGTGCCCTGCTTTGCTCCTCAGAAATGGTTCGATCTCTACCCGGAGGAATCGCTCCAGATGCCTCCCGTGCACGAAGACGACCGGGCCGACACTCCGCCGTTCTCATGGTTTCTGCACTGGAAGCTCCCCGAGCCACGGCTGGCTCCGCTGCGCCGCTACGGGGAATGGCGGCCGCTTGTGCGGGCGTACCTCGCTTCCGTAAGCGCCATGGATGCGATGGCCGGAAGAGTCCTCGACGCCCTCGAAGCCACCGGCCGCTCGCGCGAGACTCTTGTCGTCTTCTGGAGCGATCACGGCTGGCACCTCGGTGAGAAGCTCATCACCGGCAAGAATTCCCTCTGGGAACGTTCCACGAAAGTTCCCCTCCTCATGGCCGGGCCGGGCATCGTGGAAAAGGCACGGCGCGATCAGCCGGCCGAACTCCTCGATATCTACCCGACACTCGCCGACCTCTGCGGACTGACGCCCCCGGACGGACTCGAGGGGATTTCCCTGCGGCCGCAGCTGACCGATCCGGAATCGCCGCGGAACCGTCCGGCCATCACGACGCACAACGAGGGCAATCACAGCGTGCGGGACCGGCATTGGCGGTACATCCGCTATGCCGACGGCAGCGAGGAACTCTACGACCTGCGCAGCGACCCGCACGAGTGGACGAATCTGGCAGGCCGTCCTGAAGCCGACACCAAACGCCGGGAACTCGCGGCCCTGCTGCCGCGTCCGGACGTCCCCGCGGTGCCCGGCAGCGCACAGCGCATCCTGCAGCGACTCGGAGAAACCGACCGCTGGGAATGGGAAGGCTCCGAAATCGTGCCCGGCAGCCCCATTCCCGGAATGGATGACTGAACGGGAAATCCCTTCCGCTTCCGCTGGACAGCCCCGCCTGCATAATCAATCTGTCCGGATGATCGTGCGTCCCTTACAAGCCGCTGCCGCCCTCCTCACATCCGTTCTGTGCCTTGCGCTCGCGGCCTGCAAGTCGACCAGGAAGGGCGACGAAATCGTGGATTATACTTCGCCTGACACCGGGCTCTCGCCAGCCGAGTATCCCTTCGATGCCGACGGCAATTACCGGGAAGACTGGGCCTCGGGCGGAACCGCCCGCGATGTCGCCAGCAATACAGTCGAGGATATCTACAGCGATCCCGTGAAGACCGAGGAGAAACCGAAGCGTTCCACCGGAACCGCCGCCGCCGTGACCGGAGCCAGCGTCGGCACCGTCGCCGCGGTAGCCCCCAAGCCCAAAACAACGACCACTTCGTCCGCGCGGTCCGCCGCTTCAACTCAGCCGAAGGTGACCTCGTCATCCACTACCCGCTCGCGTACATCTTCGTCGTCCCGTTCCGGAACGTCCACCAAACCAAAGACAAGCACGGCGAAGACGAGCACGAAGGCGAGCACGAAGGCGAAACCGAAGCCGAAACCCGTCGCGAAGGCGAAGCCGAAGCCGAAGCCCGCTCCTCCGAAGCCGAAACCGACCTATGTGAAGGTGCAGCAGGGCGATACCCTGTCATCGATTTCACGGCGGACCGGAGTCCCCGTTTCCTCGCTGAAGTCCTACAATGGGATGAAGTCGGATTTTCTGCGTACCGGGCAGACGCTTACGGTTCCGCCGCGCAAGCGCTGACCGATGGCACATTCTGCTTTCCCGTGCGCCCCGTGGCCGTTATGACCACGGGGCGCATTTTATTCTACTGATGACTGCATGAACTGGAAGCTCACTGCCGACCTGATCGTGATCGGGGCGTACTTCGCCGCCATTCTGGGAATTGGATTCTACTTCAGCCGGCGGAACCGGGATGTCAGTGAGTTCACGCTGGGAGGCCGTTCGATTCCATGGTGGGCGGTGCTGGCTTCGATTCTGGCGTCGGAGATCAGTGCGGGCACATTTTTCGGGACACCCGGGGAAGGCTTTCACCTGCGCAACTTCACGTATGCCCAGCTGCTCATCGGCTACATTCTGGCAAGGTTTGTGGTGAGCGGCGTCTTCATTCCCGCCTTCTACCGTCACAATGTCGTCAGCATCTACGAATTCCTCGAGACAAGGTTCGGGCCAAGCACGCGCCGGGTCGCCAGCGGCGTCTTCCTGCTCACGCGCGCCCTCGCGAGTGGCTCGCGCCTGTGGGTGCCGACCGTTCTGCTCGTGATCCTGTGGAATCTCATGCACCCGGGCGAACCACTGGGCGCATGGGATCAGTTCTGGATCTCCGGAGCCGCTCTCGTGGTGGTCAGTCTGCTCACCGCCCTCTACACGGCCATCGGGGGCATCAAGGCGGTCATCTGGACCGATGTCATTCAGATTGCCGTGCTCTTCGGCGCACTCGGTTTTTCTCTCTGGTATCTGCTGGGACACATTCCGGGGGGCTGGAGCGGGGCCACCCAGTACCTCACGGCCCCTACCGACCTGCAGTTCCTGCGGATTCATGGCGACAGTGTCGAAAAGGCCATGGCCGCCGCACAGGCCGCCGGTCAGCCTCCGCCTTCCTTCTCCCTCTGGCAGCAGATCCGCAGCATCCTCGAGAGCGAATACACCATCTGGGCCGCCGTCCTCGGCAGCATGTTCACCACCATGGCCACCCATGGCACCGACCAGGACATGGTGCAGCGCATGCTGACCGCGAAGAACCGCAAGGAGAGTGCGCGCGCCACCATTCTCTCCGGAATCGCCGATTTTCCCGTGGTCTTCGCCGTCCTCGCCATCGGGATCCTTCTCTCGGTCTACTATCAGCATGTGGTCACCGACCCCCTGCTGCCGCGCAATGCGAAGGGC
>CAZSDE010000109.1:6220-9031 GCA_964605435.1 uncultured Akkermansia sp. | reverse complement strand
GGAGCCGCAGGGATGATCCGGTGCGTCTGAATTTCAGGCCAAAGTCATGAAGTCGGGATTTCTGGAAAAGCTGATTTCGAGGATTGACCGTCTTCCGCAGGAGGAAATGCAGGCGATTCTGCTGCGGTTGGTGCGGGAGAAGGGGTTTTTCGAGCAGGTCTTCGAGGCGATGGAGGAAGGGGTGATCGTCTGTGATCCCGAGGGCCGGGTATCGTTCATCAACCGTGCTGCCTGTGGATTCTTCGGGCTGAAGGCCGAGCAGACTGCCGGGAAGGCGCTGGAGGAAGTGATCCGTGGGTTCCGCTGGCCATCGCAGGGTCGGGTGCAGGGGACTGTTTCGCGGGACATGGAAATTTTCTATCCGGAGAACCGCTATGTGAATTACTATCTGCGGCCGATTGATGACGGTGAAGCCGGGGGGCCGGAACTGGGCAGTGTCATGCTCATCCGGGACATCACGCAGACGCGCAAGCTCGCCGAGGAACAGATCGAGAGCGAAAGGATCAGTGCTCTCACCATGATGGCAGCCGGGGTGGCTCATGAGATCGGGAATCCGCTCAATTCCCTGAACATTCATCTGCAGCTGATGGAGCGGAAGCTGCGCAAGGCCGACCCGGCGGTGCATGCCCTTGTGAGTCAGCAGTTGGAAGTGGCGCGCAGCGAAGTGCAGCGGCTGGACTTCATCATCGAGCAGTTTCTGCGGGCGATCCGGCCGACGCGGCCGAATTTCGAAATGGCGGATCTGAACAGGGTGATTGAGAGTGCCGTGAACTTTCTGGCTCCCGAACTGAAGAGCCGGCGGATTGCGGTGCATCTGCGGCTGCATGAAGGGATCCCGCTCCTGCGGATGGATGGAAATCAGCTCAAGCAGGCCTTCTATAATCTGATCAAGAATGCCCTGCAGGCGATGGGGACGGGCGGGTCGCTGACGATTGTGAGTGACCTGACCGATTACGATGCGGTGGTGAGTTTCGAGGACACGGGGAAGGGGATGGCTCCGGAGACAGTGGCGGCGATGCACGATCCGTGGTTCACGACCCGGAAATCCGGCACGGGTCTGGGAATGATGATTGTGCGGCGGATTGTGCGCGAGCACGGCGGGGAACTGGGAATCGAGAGTCAGGAAGGCAAGGGCACGAGGGTCACCATCACGCTGCCGAGGGGGCCGCGGCCCGGGCGCTACCTTGAATCCGGAGAAGACGCCGGGCGGCAGCGCCCGGAAGCTCCGGGTGTCATCGATGTGTGATCCGGGCGGTCCGGGGGCGGAAAAAATCGTTACCCTGCAGGCATAGAGGTTGACCTTGGAGGGCGGGATCCGTTAAGACGTATGCCGATCTTCGTCCGGTTTGCCCTTTCAGCCGGATGGGGGTGTCGCTTCCGCAGTGCTGTCATAACCCGAAATGATTGATCCCATGAGCAGATTCAAAGCCCTGATGCTAGCTTGGCTGGCGTGTGCTGCCCACGTGGTGGGTGCGTCGGTGACGATTACGCATAACAGTTTCGATTTTCAGAACAATCCGACCACCGGGACCACATGGACGAATGCGCTCAACTCGTGGACGGGGTCGGGCGGCAACAATAATGGCAGTGCGTTCATTGAATACATTGCGAATTTCCGGGCGGATGCGGCGCAGGACGTCGGCGGGGGATCGCTGCAGAACGATCAGCACCTTGGGATGGAGCTGAACTATGATGTGTTTCAGGATCTGGCCGGGGTCACGTTTCAGCCGAACACACTCTACACCCTCACGGTGGCCGTGGGGAACCGCTCGGGATCGACGAATGTGGGAAACGCCTCCGTGTACGGTTTGGCGGACAATACGGGAGTGGTGGCGGTGACCAATACGCGGAATGCCAGCGGGGTGACCGTGGGGACCTTTGCCGCGGCGCCTCCCGTGGCTTTTGATACCTTTTCCGATCCCTGTCTGGTGGGTAAAGGGGTGCGGGTGCTGCTGCAGTCGCGCGGGGTGGGGCGTTCGCATTTCGACAACGTCCGGCTGGATGCGTCGCCCTCCGCTCCGAACGGGAGGCCGGTGGTGGAATTGACGGCGGCGACGTCGGTGGGGACGGCGGGAGCGACTCTTCTACTGGGCGACAGCTGACCGCGGAGGAGACCCGGCGGCGTGGACATCGAGTGTGGTGGTGCCGGGGACGCAGAGCGGGGCCTTTGCGGCGGACGTGACGGGATTGGATCCGGCGACCACGTATTTTTTCCGGGCGCGGGCGGTCAATGCGAGCGGGGCCGTGTGGGCGTCGCCCTGTCTGTCCTTCACGACGGTGGCGTCGCCGCCGGTGGTGGAGAATGTAGCGGCTGTGGAGATCGGGGCGACGTCGGCGAAGGTCGGTGCGAATGTCATGACGACGGGCGGGGTGGCTCCGGAAGTGGTGATTTTCTATGGTCCGGCCGACGGCGGGACGAATGAGGCGGGCTGGGCTTCACAGGTGGTGATTCCGGGTCTGGCGGGGACTGCGCAGCGGACCGTGACTGGTCTGCAGGCCGGAACGCAGTATTTCTTCCGGGCGCGGGCACGTAACGAGGGGGGCAGCGACTGGGCGGATGCGACCGCGACATTCACCACGCAGGCGGTGACGCCGCCGGCCGTGACGACGAGCGGGGCCGACAATGTCACCGGCAATTCGGCGGTGCTGCGGGGCGAAGTGACGCGGACCGGGAACGATCCTCCGGTGGTCACCTTGTTCTGGGGCACGGCGGATGGCGGGACCGATCCGTCTGCTTGGCAGAAGTCGCGGGTGCTTGGGCCGGACAGTGGGAACTTCTCGTCGCTCGTCCAGGAACTGCAGCCGACTACA
>CAZSDE010000109.1:0-6210 GCA_964605435.1 uncultured Akkermansia sp. | reverse complement strand
TCACGGCCCGGGCCGTCAATGCGGCGGGCACCGCGTGGGCATCCCGCACCCGGACCTTCACCACGGGCACCTTGTTCCCGGGCAGTGTGGTCATCAACGAAATCCATTATGATCCGCTCGAACCGACGCAGCGGCATGAATTCATCGAATTTCACAATCCGACCGGTGCCGACATCGACATGAGTGGCTGGCGCATCAACAGCGGGGTCGATTTCACGTTCCCGGGTGGCACGGTCATTCCTGCGGGAGGTTTCCGGGTGGTGGCCGAGAATCCGTCGGCATTCGGGGTGGCGTTTCCGCTGGCGGGGGCTGCTCTGGGGCCGTGGACCGGCGGCCTGCGGAACAGCGGGGAACTGATCCGGCTCGTCGACAATGGGGGGCGGATCGTTGATGAAGTGAATTACCAATCGGGTTTCCCATGGCCGACGGCCTCGAATGGCACCGGGGCGTCCATGGAACTGATTCATCCGATGCTGAACAATGATCTCGGGGGCAGCTGGCGGGCGGGTTCCTCAGCGGGCACGCAGACGGTTTACATTCCGACGAGCAGTTCCGGCTGGCGATATCGGCTGGGGACAGCGGAGGCCTCCGATCCGGTGGAAGCCTGGCGTTCTGAAACTTTCAGCGAGACCACGTGGACCTCTGCGGTGCTTCCGCTTGGTTACGGGGACATTGACGGGAATGCGGTGGGGAACGACGTATCGACGACGGTCGCCGCCAATCAGAAGACGGTGTATCTGCGTCGGCAGTTTGTGATCAGCGGAGCCATTCCCCCGCGGGTGGTGCTCAATCTCCGCTGCGATGACGGCTGCATTGCCTTCATCAACGGGGTCGAAGTGGCCCGAATCCGCGTCAATCCCGGTCCAGTGCCGCCATTTGATGCGCCGGATGGGACGGCGGCCAATGTGACGGAGCCCCCGCTCAACTGGGAACAGCCCGTCGTCATCGAAAATGCCCCGTCGCTCCTCAAGGTGGGGACCAATGTTCTTGCGATTCAGCTGATCAACACGACCACGGCGAGCAGCGACCTCTTCATCGATGCCGACCTGAAGACACCGCCGCCAGCTGCTGCGACGCCGGGTCAGGTGAATCGCGGGCAACTGGCGACCTTCAGTGCGGCTCCTCCGGCGATCCGCAATGTGGGACATGCTCCCGAACAGCCGAGTGCTGGCGAGGAAGTGCTCGTGACGGCGACGGTGACGGACGCCGATGGGGTGGGCAGCGTGGTGCTTTCCTATCAGATTGTGAATCCGGGTGGTTACATCCGGAGGACTGATGCGACGTACAATGCCGCCGCGAACTGGATTCCGCTGGAGATGAAGGATGACGGTACGGGTGGCGACGTGGTGGCGGGCGATGCGGTCTACACGGTGAAAATCCCCGGAGACCTGCAGCAGCACCGGAGGCTCATGCGCTACCGGATCGCCGTGACGGATACTCTTGCGAACACGGTGACCGTGCCGTATGCGGACGACGAGCAACCGAACTTCGCGTACTTCTGCTATAATGGCGTGCCCGCGTGGACCGGGGCCATGCGTCCGGCCGCGTTTTCCGGATTTCCGGCGACTCCGCGGGTGACGTTCCCGGCTTCCCTCATCAGCAGCATCGAGCCGTTTCATCTGATTGCCCTCGACACGGATGTGGCCGCCTGTCTGTACACTGGGCCAGCGGAAGGAGCCACGTACCGCGGCACTTTTGTGTACGAGGGCAAGGTGTACGATCATATTCTCTTCAATGTGCGGGGCATCGGGTCGACCCGGGTGAGCGGGAAGAACAAGCTGGCATTCAAGTTCAACCGTTCCCGGGATTTCCAGGCGAAGGACAACTGGGGACGTCCGTATGCCGAGACGTGGAATTCTTTTGGTCTCGATGCCAACGCTTCGCCGTGGGCGTCCGTGCACCGGGGATCCGCCGGGGTGGAAGTGGCTTCCAGTTACCGGATTTTCGAACTGGCGGGCATGGATTCGCTGCGGACGAATTATGCGCACCTCCGCATCATCCGGAAGGCAGCAGAATCGCCGGCTGCCGGGACGAATGTATCTGACGCGACAGCGGGCGGGACGGTGGATGGCCAGTATTCCTCCGACCTCTGGGGACTGTACATGGTGCTGGAGCCGACCGAGGGGAATTTCATCGGGGAACGCGGCATGCCCGATGGCAATCTGTATGCCATCGAAGGGAATAACGGGGACAAGAAGCATCAGGGAGCGACGCAGCCTCTGACCGCGGCGGACTGGAATACGTTCCGGACCCAGCTCGTGCAGACGGGTCAGACCGAGGCCTGGTACCGAGGCAATCTTGATCTTCCGAAGCTCTACACCTATCTGGCCCTGAGCCGGCTCATCGGGAATGTGGACGTCCGTCCGGGCGACAACTACCGCTTCTTCCACAATCCGACGGTCCTTGATCCGGCCTATCCGGACGGGCACTGGTCGATCATTGCCTACGACCACGACATGCAGTTCATCGCCGGGCATCACTGGGGTGGCACGATCAACGGTCAGGTAGTGGCGGGAGCGCCGAATGCGATCATTGCGATCATGCGTCATCCGGCGCTTGCGCTGGAGTACCGGAACCGGGCGCGGGAATTGCTGAGTCTGATGGCGACCGATGCCGGGACGGCGGGTGGTCAGATTGGGCAATTGATTGATGAATATGCGCAGATGGTGAATCCGGCGGGGCAGGCGCTCACGTGGGCGGATCTTGATGCCCACATGTGGAATCTGCATCCCCGTTCGGCGGGTGGCGGAGCCAATACCGGGCAGACAAGTCACCGGGGGAATTTCTTCCGTGCGCTTTATCTGGATGGAACCCGGGGTGGCCTCGGTGGGACTGTGCAGACGGGATCGTGGCGGCGTGAACTGCCGGATCCTGACCGGGATAACTTCTCCGATCATGAAGGCATCATGCAGTGGTTTGTGGACTATGCCACGAACACGTGGCCGGGCGGGGCATGGTCGCGCCGGGCGACCAGTTCCGGGCCGAATGCCGGCGGTGGTGGAACCGATGCGAGCACGACTCGGCAGAAGGGGTATGGCTACAAGTACCTTGAATGGGAAGCGCTCTACGGTGGCTATGCCAATGCGAACGTGAATCCGGCGGCCAACGTGGCGACGGGTGACGTGACGGCGACGGGCGCGGTGCTTTTCCCGGACAAGCCGACGATCAGTTATGCTGGGTCGGCCGGTTATCCGGTGAACGACGCGCGGTTCCGCAGTGGTGCCTACAATGATCCTCAGGGGGATGCGATTGCGGCGGTGCAGTGGCGAGTGGGTGAGATCAGTGCGCCGGGGATTCCGCTGCACGACCCCGGGGCTCCGCGGATTTATGAAGTCGAGGAACTGTGGCGGTCGGCGGAGATTCCGGTGACGGATGCGGCGGCGATTGCCGAGGTGCGGGTGCCGGCGAGTGCGCTGCGTCCGGGTCGCACGTACCGGGCACGGGTCCGGCACAAGGACAGCACAGGACGCTGGTCGTACTGGTCCGAGCCGCATCAGTTCGTGGCTGGATCGTTCGATGTGGCCCCGCTGATTGCGGCGCTGCGGGTCAGCGAGGTCAACTACAATCCGGGAGCGCTGACGGCTGCGGAAGCGGCCCATGTGGACTGGAATCCGGCATGGAATGCCCAGGAATTTGAATTCATTGAAGTCGCCAATGTGAGTTCCGCGGCGGTGGACATGACCGATGTGCGCTTCACGAAGGGGATCGATTTCGATTTCCCGCCGGGCTATGTGCTGGCTCCTGGCAAGGCCGCGGTAGTGGTCAGGAATCCGGTCGCTTTTGCGATCCGGTATCCTGGAGTGGCGGTGGCCGGCAGTTATGCACCCGACAGCCTTGCGAATACGGGGGAAGAGATCAAGCTGAGCTATGGGGCGGGGCTTTCGATTGTGGAATTCGTCTACGGCGACAGCAATCCCTGGCCGGGGGCGGCTGACGGGGATGGTCCGACTCTTGAACTGATTTCGCCAGCGAAGGCAGGTCTGAATCATGGCGATCCGGCCGAGTGGCGGGCGAGTGAGCAGGCCTACGGGACACCGGGAACGGTGCCTGCGGCCGGGGGTGGCTTCGGTGATTTTGCGGCACAGTTCGGACTGACTGGTGGGCCTCTGGGCGACGATGACAGCGATGGGATAGTCAACCAGCTGGAGTATGCCTTTGGCCTGAATCCGACGGTTTCGTCGCATGCCGGGCTGCCCGAAGCACAGACTGACGGTCAGCATGCGGTGATTGTCTTCCGCCGTCCGGCGTCGCGTCCGGATCTCGTGTACACGGCTCAGTTCGGCCGGGATGTGACTGGCTGGGAGGTGGGCGCGGTGCAGGTTTCGGTGACGACGGGAGGGGATGGGATGGTGACGGAGACTTGGCGCAGCGAGGTGCCGATTGGCGATGGGAAGATGTTCGCCCGGGTGCGGGTGATGATGAAGTGACCGGGGCATGATCGATGCGGAAAGCCGCGTCCGGACTCGGGTTCGGGCGCGGCTTTTTTGTCGCGGAGCAGGCTTGGGCGGGCTGTCCTGGGGATGGTGCTGCGGTGTGGTCCCGGGGGTTGCTGGTTCAGCGGGTGATGATTCCGGGGCGCTGGCGTCTGCTGAGGCCGAGGGCGGCGGCGGCGGCGAGGGGAATCGTGGTGCTGGCGGGTTCGGGTACGGGTGAGGGGTCGGGAGGGGACGCGAGGGTGGTGGCTGAGACGATGAGGTCGTCGATTCGCCAGTTGGCGGTATTGGCTGAGGCGGTGCCGGTGCCATTGAAGCCGTAGAGGCGGAAGGTGATGGTGGCGGCGTCGGCGAGGTAGACTGGGGCGACGAGGGTAGCGGTGGAGTGGTTCCATGTACTGGCGGCCTCGCTGGTGAAGGTGGCGAGGGAACTGGCGAAGTTGTCGGCGCTGGAGCGGAGAGAGATGGTGGCGGGTCCGGTGGAGGTGCGGCGGGTGGCGAGCCCGAGGGCGGTGATTTCGGCCGTGTATCCTGCGGTGGTGGCGAGGGAGAATTCGAAGTAGGCGCTCAGGGCGAGGTCGAGCGAACCGGTGCGGGCGGCGGCGGCCGCGTTATTCGATCCCGAGGCTGCCGTGGCGGTGCCATCGACCGAAAATGAGTAGCCGGAGGAAGCCGAGGTGGTGGAAAGGAGGGTGGTCGTGCCGTTGTTGTTGCCGCGGGAGAGCGTGGGGGTGGCCATGCCGCCGGGCAGCGTGCTCGATGGAGTGGCACTGTTCATGTTCCAGTGGATGGTGGCAGCCTGCGGTTCGGAAACGGCCGAACCGAGGAGCACGAGCGAGAGCAGGCGGGTGGCTGAATGCGTGCGGAGGAATGGTTTCATGTTGGTGCGGAGGTTTGGGTTCTGGCAGCGAATGCTTCCTGCACCACAATTACGGCAACCCGAAACTTCCGCAATGAAATAGTGCATTTACAGCCGCTTTTGCGGCAAAGCCGTACGCTACATGGCGTGGACATCCTTGGCGGCATGCTGCTGGTGCCTTGGCGTGGGTGGGGACGCTTGCGGTTGACGCTGGGGGGGCGAGCGGGCAGCGGACTGAGTAGCTTTTTTCAGATGCCGAGCCGACTGGGTACCTATGCCAGCGCTGTCCGCGGGACAGTGGGGGTGGTGCTGCGCTGGGTGCGGTCGGTTCCGTGGCTCACGGCTGGGCTGGGACTGGCTGGGGTGACGGTATTTGTGTGGCTCACGCTGCGGGACATGCGGTTACTGGGGGGTGATGGCATGGTGGAGGAACAACTGCGGTTTGCGCGGCGGCCCGAGGAGCGCTGGGTGATGATGGAGGAATTCTTCAGTCGCCACATGGGGCTGGGGACGCTGCTGCTGCTGGCGGCGCTGCTGGCGGCGCTCGCGAGGCTGCGTGGCCGGGATCTGGTGCTGCCGCTGACGCTGGCGGGCATCTGGGTGGCACTGGTGTGGGTGGGTGGCGATTTTCTGGGGAACTGGGAGAAGGTGCTGTATGATCCGATGGGGATGGATACGAGGCCGGGTCCGTACTATGCGAAGCTCGCGCTGATGGGATTGCTGGCGCTGAGTCCGCCACTGCTGCTGATGCTGTATTATGGGGGGAGCATCATGGACCGGTATGTGGTGCGGAATTTTGCGGTCCCGTTCTTTCTGTGTGTGGGGGGGATTTCCGGGATCATGATCACGATGGATCTGCTGAATCATGCGAATGAGTTTGTGGAGGTGAAGTTCCGTCCGTGGGAGGTGCTGGTATTC
>CAZSDE010000108.1:1298-9031 GCA_964605435.1 uncultured Akkermansia sp. | reverse complement strand
GCGGCTGGGTCCGCTCCGCCGCCCTCGAGAAACTCTGGCCATGGCGTCAATCCCTCGCCGACTGATCCCCCCGCCACCTTATGCCACTCATCATCAACGGCGAATCCATTCCTCCGGAAATCCTCCAGGAGGAATTCCAGAACATCAAATCGCACTACGAACGCATGGCGCGCGTCTCCTGCTGCGAACGCGATCCCGAATTCCGCCAGTACGCCCGCGATAACATCATCGCCCGCGTCCTCCTCAACCAGGAAGCAGAACGCCGCTTCCCCTCCATCCCACCGGAAGACATCGCCGCACGCGTCGAAAGTCTCATCAGCGAACACGGCGGCCGCGACCAGTTCTTCGCCGCCACCGGCCTCACCCCGGAATCGGAACACCTCGTCCACGATGACGTCCGCGCCGGCCTCCGAGTCGACCTCCTCCTACGCGAAGCATGGTCCCCGGAACCAGAACCCTCCCCAGCCGACCTCAAGGCATGGTACGACGCCCACCCCGGCGAATTCATGACACCAGAGGAAATCCGCGCCTCCCACCTCTTCAAACAAGTCGAAAAATCAGAGGACCGCGAGTCCATCTACCAATTCCTCCGCTCCATCCGCGCGGAAGCACGCTCCGGGGCCGACTTCGACGCCCTCGCCCGGACCCACACCGACAAGGAAGATAAACTCGTCGACCTCGGCTGGTTCCGCCGCGGCGACTACATGGAGGAATTCGACCTCATCGTCTTCTCTCTCGACGAAGGCGAAATCAGCCCGGTCTTCGCAAGCCACTGGGGCTTCCACCTCGCCAAAATCACCGGACGCCGCCCACCCGCACCCAAACCATGCGACGAAGTGGCCTCCGAAATCCGCGACCGCATCCTTCACGACCACCGCCAGGATGCCACCCGCCGTCTGGTCGCTTCACTCCGCCAGTCGGCCGACATCACTGGCACGGAGGACTGAAGACCACGCCCCCCCCTTCACCGCGGATCGTAACAACCCGCACAGGCCGCAAGAAGCACCCGCAGAATGTGCAGGTTGCCCCGCCATCCTGAAATCTTGGTCGGCACAGCTCCGTCCGCAGGATACTCCCGCGTCACAGGCAGTTCACAGCAACGGAACCCCAGCCGCGCCGCCCGGATCGCAAGGTAATAATGCAGTTCATACGTCCGGAATACATCCCGGAACGGCTGCACCCCCCCATCCAGCAGAAACCGCCGGCTGTACGCCCGGAAACCATTGGTCGTGTCTGTCCACCGCCGCCCCGATGCCAGACTGAGCAGCGGCGCATGCAGCAACCGAACCCCCCAGTGCCGCAGCCACGGAGTATTCACCGCCCTCCCTCCCTCCACATAGCGGCTCCCCTGCACATGATCCCATCCGGCATCCAACGCCTTCACAAACCCGGTCGCCGCCGACACCCCATCCTTGTCATTCCCATCCATCACCACCACTCCCTCGTACCCCTCCCGCAATGCCCAGGACAAGGCCATCCGCATCTGCGCACTCAGCTTCCCCGGCCCAGTCTTCACCAGCACCGCCCGCACCCCGCACGACGCCGGAAACGGAGCCTCCAGCGACCCATCCGTGCTGCCGCCATCGGCCACCACCACATCCACCTCTCCCGTCAGCACCTCCATCTTCCGCAGCTGCCGACGCACGCGTTCCCCCTCGTTGATCACAAATACAACCACCACATGCCTGCACCGCCGGCCCCGCAGCGCCTCAACCCGGTACTCCGGCACTTCCCAGCCTGCCCCATAGTCTCGGCTCTCGCTCATCAGCCGGATTCATGCACCACATTGCGCCGCCCCGCATCCCGGATCTCCACCGCACTGGATACTTCGTTCATCACCACATACGCCGGACGAGGCTGCAGCCGCTGCAGATTGCGGTGCACATACTGACTCAGCACGGTCAGCAGCAGAAATGCCAGAAACCAAAGCGGCAACCCGCTCACCACACTCAGCAGCATCCCGCCCATCCCAGCCAGCGCCATGACCATCCCCGGTGCCCCGCTCTCCATGAAAAGCACATCCAGCGCCTGCTGCACATCCTTCCAGAACGATGGCTTCGGCACCGTCCCGGAAAACGGATCCCGGCGGTACTTCAGAACTGCCGGATTGAACCCGAGACTCACCGTGGCCTGCCGGAACGGCAGCGTGTCATACTGCGATACCGCCAGCGCATTGAGCGCCGACCGCGAAAGCACCCGGAACCACGACGACCCAGGATACAGTTCCATCCCGCTCAGCCGACGGTTCAACCCATGAAACAAGGCCGATCCCCACCTCCTCAAGGGATACTCGTCAAAGCCAGACTCCGGCACCCCCACCACCACCCCATGCCCACGCAGACACAACTCCAGCATGTCTGGCACCCGCGCCACCGGATCGAGCCCAATCTCCATCACCACCACCATATCCCCAATCGCACTCTGCAGCCCCGCCCGGATCGCCGCCTCACCCCCAAACCGCCGCGACAAGGTCAGCACCCGCAGACAACTGAGCGATCCCAGCAGCCCACCCAGCACCTTCTCCACAGGCTCCACACACCCGTCATCAATCACCACAATCTCAAAATGCTGACACCGCTCGCTCAGCAGCGCATGCAGCGACGCCAGCCGCGCCTGCAGCGGAGCCGATTCCTGCACCGGAAGCACAATCGAGACAAATCGGTTGTTCAGCGACATGACTGCCCCTCCAGTTCCCGGTCGAGCTCCATCTGACAATCAAAAACATTGTCGATCTTCCCTCCCATGATGCTCGCATAGCGCGGCGTCTCCTTCGCCCGGTAGAACAGAATCGGACGGCCATCGTCTTCTTCATGCTGCGGAAGCACAGTCTTCACTTCCCACAGACTGTCCCGGTAAACTGCTTCCCGCAGACACGGCAGATACCGCTGCGCATCCCGTACCATGTACTGCCACGCACTCCTCGGTTCCTGCGCCCTCATCACCGCATAGGGATCCACCAGATGACTCTCATCGTCCAGCCACCACGTATGCGGCGTGTAGCGCACATGGCTCAGCGTATGCAGACCACGCGGCGGATATGGCATCACCGAGAAAAACGGCCCGCACATCACCGTCACACCAACGTCCCGGAGTTCACCCGGCACCTCCGCAAGACACAACTCAGCCAGTTCATGCCGCAGCTTCACAGGCCCGAACCCAGCCATCCTCAGATTGTGATTCACCCGCGCATAGGCACAGTTGAAAACCCGCCCGGTCCGCAGCGCCTCCCCGCTGCTCAATTCCACCGCAAACGATTCCCGGCCATCCCAGCGCAGCGAAGTCACCTCGCTCCCCAGCCGCACCTCCACCCCCTCCGCCTCCAGCATCCCACGCGCCAGCCGCGCCAGCTCCACCGCATCAAAGGCATATTCCTCCACGGAAAATACTTCCTCGATCAGGTCCTCCGCAAACAGCTTCCGCCGCGCCCCCCGGCACTCTCGCACCGGTGCCCCCACCCGCTTCATGACCGCCGCAAACTGCGCCGCATTGACCTTCGATAGCCTCCGCGGCACCGCATAGAGCTTCTCGAATCCATCCACCACCGCACTCCGGAAGGCATCCACAAAGACCGGGAAATTGACATGCGATCGCAAGGCGGTCAGCAGACTCCGGGGATAATGATACCCGTTGTGCACGCGCGCCTGATTGTGATAGGACGCACGACCCAGCAGCCGGTCGCCCATCTCACAGAGCACCACCCGCGAATAAGACTTCCGCAGCCGCACCGCCGCCATGCAGCCGAAGAATCCACCGCCGATCACCAGCGCACCGCAGCTCCCGCCCTCTCCATTCATCGGTACCACGCACACAGTTTCGCCACCGCCTCAGCCAATCCCTCCAGCCCCCGCGGACTCCGCGCCATCTCCAGACTGATGGCTCCACCATAGCCAGCCGACCGCAGCACTTCAGCACTCCCGCGGTGCGGATACCCATCCTCTTCCGGTTCCCGCAGATTCGGAGCACTGACATGATAGTGACACAGCAGCGGAGCCACCCGCCGCAGCAAGGACTCAGCGTCTTCTCCACGCAACTGCACCGCCCCGCAGTCCCAGTGCACCGCACATCCCGCCGAACCCACCCGCGCCACAAATTCCACGACTTCATCGATCCCCGTCAGCCAGTCGCAGCCATACTCGGGAGGATTCGCTTCCATCCCAATCACACAGCCCCGCTCCACCGCATAATCCCCCAGCTCCCGGAAAAATGGCGCCGCCACAGCCTCGGCCTCCCCATAAGTCAAATCGCCCCGCCTGCGGTGCCGCGGCGACCCGAAAACCAGAACCTTCACCCCCAGCACCGCCGCCCCATCAATCACCTTCCTCAGATACCGCAGGGTCTCCCGCCGCACTTCCTCGGACCCGAAAATCTCCAGTCCTTCGGTCCGCGCCCGCTCCCCCGGAACCACCGCCCGCGAAAAAAGCAGGGCCTGCATCGCATGAAACATCAACCCCTCCACCTCCACCCGTTCCCGCAGCTCCCGGAATTGCTCCACCCCCACCGCATCCAGCCCATGCGCAAATATCCGCGTCGGCGCAGCTTCCACCAAGGCAATCCCCCGCGCCGCCAGCAGCGCATGCGCTTCGCCATCCTCCTCCCCATGCCACGCGATCTGAGAAACACACAGCTTCATGCTTCCGGCGGCGGTGAAAGTTCACGGCGCCCCGCCTCATCCGCACCACCCCACCGCTGCAGCCACATCCCCAGATCGTCCAGAACCTGACCGCGATTGTATAAATATCCATCACGCCCGCCCCAGTGCCCGGCATGACACGACCGGAAATCATACCGACCGGGCTGCGCCGCCGATTCCACCAGCTCCACCTCCGGAAAAAACCGCCGGGCAATCTCCCGCGTCCGCAGTGGCTCAGTCGCCACATTGAGAACCCTCATCCCAACTGCCCGCGCCCGCTCAAGATCCTCCCAGAGCCGATCAAGAAAGTAATACTGAAAACTCCCCTCGGGATGCATCGACCGGATCATGTCCTCACGCCCATGCAGCAGGTCATACACCACGTTCTTCTTCAAACCATCCCCGAACAAGGCAGGCAGCCTCACCACACAGTGATCCGCAAACCGCTCCGCTACCCATTCCTCGAGTTCCCGACGGTGCAGACCATACGGCTCCACCGGCTCCGGCTCCACCCCCTCATCCCCGCTGACCGGCGCCGGATACACATCAATCGTGGATATCAGCACGAACCTCCGCGCTTCCACCCCGCTCAGGGCCCCGCGCAGCCGCTCAATCCCAGCACGGTCCCACACCGGTTCCCGGTTCGCACGCCACTTCACCGCCTGCACCCCCGCACATACCACCAGATCAAAGGACCGTCCGCGGATTGCTTCAATGTCAGTCGACCGGAAGCATGAGCCAAATCCATGCTGCCGCCGCAGATTGCTTCCCACAAATCCCGTGTGTCCTATCAATGCCGTCGCCATATTCCGGATGATTACGCACGTTGCCTGCCTCCCCATTCGCTCTCCTTCAACAAGGGAAATCCAGCGACCCTCCCTCCCGGCGGACGCATTTTGACAAGACGGCCCGACCCCCTACCGTCCCGCCACTTCACCCTATGCCACTTTCTTCCCTCCGCCTGCGCGACTTCCGCTGCTACGCTTCGCTGCAGTGCCCGCTCACCAGTGGCATCACCATCTTCACCGGCAGCAATGCCCAGGGAAAAACTTCGCTGCTCGAAGCCGCCTGCGTCCTGCTCCGTCTCCAATCCCCCCGCACCAGCTCAACCCGCGAACTCATCCGCTTCGGCTCCCCCTCGTTCGGCATCGCCGGATCAACCACCCACGCCGAACTCCGGCACGAAGCCGGCCCAGATGGCCGATCCCTCCTCGCCGGCGGCCACCCAGTGCGCCGCTCCGCCGACTACCTCGCCGCCTCGGAACTGGTCGTCTGGTTCAGTAATAGTGACCGCTCGCTCGTCACCGGCACCAGCGACCTCCGCCGCCGCTATCTCGACTTCCTCGGATCCCAGCTCTTCCCGGATTACCTGCCCACCCTCCGCCGCTGCGACGCCGCTCTGCGCTCCCGCAACTTCCTCCTCCGCCGCGACGCTTCGCCACCATGGCCGCAGATCGATGCCTATAGCCGCATCCTCGCCACGGAAGGTGCCCGCCTCACGGAACTCCGCAGCTCCCTCATGAACGCCCTGGGCCCAGCCGCCGCCGCCGCCCACGCCGCCGTCTCCCTCTCCTCGGAATCCCTCTCCCTCCCATGGCACCCAGGCAGCGAACCGGATTACCTCGCCCAGCTGGAACGACTCCGACCGGAGGAACTCCGCCGCCGCATCACCGCCGCCGGACCCCACCGCGACGACTTCACCCCAACCATCGATGGCCGCCCCGCCGACCGCTTCGCCAGCGAAGGCCAGCAACGCACCGTCGCCATCGCCCTCCGTCTCGCGCAGGCCTCCGTGCTCGCCTCCCTCTCCCACCGCCACCCCATCCTCCTCATCGATGATGTCTTCGGCGAACTCGACCCAGCCCGCCGCAACGCCCTCCTCACTTCCCTCCCCACCACTTCGCAGAAACTGATCACCACCACCCATCTCGACTGGCTCGACGGTTCGTTCCTTCCAGACAACATCTGGAATGTCTCCAGCGGATCCCTCACCCCAAGACTCCCTCCCTGAGATGCCGCCTCTCTGGTTCCATCACTATTCACTCCGGCTGCGCGGACCACACACCGCAAACGCTGCGAGCCAACTCAGGGAAATCCACGGCTGCCTGCTCCGCTCGGACGACGGCTTCGCCTGCCTCCAGCCATGGCCGGAACTCGGCGACCTCCCCCTCGAACACCAACTCCATCTCCTCAAGGCAGGCCAATCGTCTCGTCTCATCGCACGCGCGCTCGACTGCATGGCCGCAGACGCCGCCGCCCGCCTCGCCAACCGCTCGCTCTTCGCAGGCCTCTCCATCCCTCCCAGCCACGCCACCCTCCTAGCTCCCACCGACTTCCCAGCCCTCGCCAGCCTCGGCTTCACTCACATCAAACTCAAGGCCCGCCCCGCCGATCCCGCGCTTCCCACCGCCATCAAAGACGCCGCCGCCGCCGGTCTGCGCGTCCGCCTCGACTTCAATGGCCGCGGCACCTCCACCGACTGGACCGCCCTCGCACCACTCGCCCACGCCATCGACTTCATCGAGGATCCCATCCCATGGAATCCCACCGCATGGCGCGACCTCCACCGCCAGACCGGCATCAACCTCGCCCTCGACTGGCTCCCCTCCGGCTCCGAACCCACGCCGGCTTTCTCCATCCGGATCCTCAAACCAGCCGCAGACGACCCAGCAAACTGGCTTGCCCGACCGGAACCGGTCGTCTTCACAAGCTACATGGACCACCCACTCGGTCAGATGTGGGCAGCACGCGAAGCCGCCCGCTGGCCCCACCCACAACTCCCCGCCGGCCTCATCACCCACCATCTCTTCGAACCAGACGAATTCACGGAAGCCGTCCAGGCCCACGGTCCGCTCCTCCTGCCTCCCGACGGACCAGGCCTCGGCTTCGGTCCGCTCCTCGCCAAACTCCCATGGCTGCCACTCGTCCGCCCACCCTCGATCTTCATCCCAGCAAAACAGGAAGCACCACCCCCCATCCCATGGGACCCGGACGGACAAGGCGTCCTCCTCACAAATCCCCCCCCCCCCCCCCCCCACCCACCCCCCCCCCCCCCCCCCCCCCCCCGGCCCCCCCCCCTCCCCCCCCCCACCCCCCCCCCGAC
>CAZSDE010000108.1:0-1288 GCA_964605435.1 uncultured Akkermansia sp. | reverse complement strand
GTCCACCGCCGCACACCGCCCACGCCCTCCCCCGCGGCCACCTCGTCTTCCCCACCTCAGGCAGCACCGGAAGCTCTCCGTCGCTGGTCTGCCTCTCCATCCCCGCCTTCCTCGCCAATGCCGCCGCCGTCAATGCATGGCTCCATACCGATGCCCACGATAAATGGCTGCGCGCCCTCCCCGACTTCCACGTCGGCGGTCTCGCCATCCACGCCCGCGCCCACCTCGCCAATATCCCTGTCATCACCGACCACGATCGCTGGAACCCCGCACGCTTCGCCTCACTCGTCGCTTCCCACCACATAACTCTCGCTTCCCTCGTCCCCACCCAGCTCCACGACCTCGTAACCGCTGGAATCCACGCCCCCACATCCCTCCGCTGCCTCCTCATCGGCGGCGGTGCCCTCCCTCCACCCCTCGCCGCCGCCGCCCAATCCCTCGGCTGGCCCATCCTCGCCACCTACGGCATGACGGAGGCCTCTTCCCAGATCGCCACCGCCAAGCCACACGGCGACCCACTCAAGCTCCACCTCCTGCCCTGCTGGGACGCCCGCACGGAACCAGACGGCCGCCTCGCCATCCGCGGCTCCCCTCTCCTCACCGGATTCCTCTCCCTCCACGGCAACACATGGCAGCTCACCTCCCCGCTCTCTCCCGACGGCTTCTTCACCACCAACGACCGCGCCACGATCGCTGACCGATGCCTCCAGTTCCTCGGCCGCTCAGACCGCACAGTCAAAATCCTCGGCGAACTCGTCGACATCGACTCAGTCGAACGCGCCCTCACCAATGCTGGCATGCCCCCGGAATCAGGCTGCGTCATCCCCACCACCCACCCACGCAACGGCACCGCCCTCGCCCTCCTCACGGAAGCCAATGCCACCACCGCCGCCCTCTGGGCCGCAAAAGCCGCTGCCTCGCTCCCCCCCTTCGCCCGTATCTCCGCAATCCATCCAGACCTCACCCTTCCCAAGTCACCTCTCGGTAAACTCCTGCGCGCCACCGCCGCCACCCTGATCCCCACCGCCAAGCCCCACTGAAATACTCCCCGGATTCCAGTCCTTCAATCATCACACCCCAACCCCACGCAACCACCACCAGCAACCCCAGAACGTTCCAGAAAACCCCGCACCATCCAACACCATCTCCCCCATCGCACCACCCAACCGACCATCTGTCTACGGATCAGAAGGTTTTAGGTTCGAATCCTAATGGGTGCGCCACTTCCAAACCACCTCTACACCAATGGGTTGTGACGCTTTTCAAGGCCCGGAAATGCCCCATTTTC
>CAZSDE010000107.1:0-9042 GCA_964605435.1 uncultured Akkermansia sp. | reverse complement strand
GCCGGGAAAAATAGCGAAGATGCCGAGGCTTTGCCGGAAACGGTCGGGAGCAAGCCCGGGGATGCGCTTCAAGCCTTGTGGTGGCAGCCGGAAAAGCATGACGGCTCTGATGCAGATGGGGAATTCACGGGGGAGACCCGAAAGTGCAGGGGCGGTCCGCCTTGTAATGAATGAATCGGGCAATCCACCGCTGCGCAGTATGGCCGCTGGCAATCCAGCAGTCTGGTGCCCTCCACTACCAATGCAGTGGAGCAGGGAAGGCGGCAGGCACTAACGGCATCATGCTATCCCAAGGGATTAAGACAAGATCTGTCCATCTTTCCGCGCTCCGCATGCAGTATCCTCTGAATCTCCAACGACAACACCAGTGCTCCAACGACGGATCCCAGCTCCCGCAGCGCCGCCGGACGCACCAGACTAAAGATAAAAGATCCCAGACAGAAGGTCTGTCCATCTGTGCCGGTCATGAACGGGAGCGCGGATCAGTGACAGAGCAGACCGTGCAAGATTGCCAGACCATTTGTGAAGATGAGCACAGAAGGTCTCACAGAAGGTCTGTCCTGCTGTCTTGCCGCACAGAAGGTCTGTCCTGCTGTCTTGCCGGTGGATTGGTGGATGGGTCGGGTGGTGATTGCGTTTGGGAGTCAGTTTCTGCCGGTGCCTGGCCGCCGTTGGATCTGATTGGTGAAAATCCTGACCGACTGGATTCCTTGTGTGGGAGCCCTGGTGATCTCCGATCCCCGGTTGCGCCGACGGCACCTGCGAACAGGCTGAACCGAGCGGGCGGTAGGTCCGCAGCAATCCACGTCATCCCATGCAAAGTCTCTGGTCCGACTCAGAAGCCGCTTCGTTTCTCTCATCCGATTTAGCTCTGCGGGTTTACACATCCCGGCTGCTGGGCCGGAATCCCGAATTGGTGCTCCATGGCGGCGGGAATACTTCGGTGAAGAGCACGGTGGAAGATTTCTTTGGTGATCCTCAGGAGGTGCTCTACATCAAAGGGAGTGGCGGTGATCTGGCCACAATCGAGCCAAAGCATTTCCCGGCGGTGAGAATGGAAACGCTGCGGAAGCTCGCTGCGCTTCCCGAGTTGAGTGATCCCGACATGGTGCTGCAGCAGCGCGCTGCTTTGCTTGATCCGACCGCCCCCAATCCTTCGATCGAAGCCATCGTCCACGCAGTCCTGCCGCATAAATTTGTGGACCACACGCACGCCAATGCCGTGATTGCGCTCACCAATCAGCCTGATGGCGAAGCGCTCGTGCGTCAGACCTGGGGTAACCGTGTCGTCGTGATTCCTTACGTGATGCCCGGGTTTCTGCTGGCCAAAGCTGTCGCTGCGGCAACGAAGGGTGCGGAGTGGGATAAGGTTGAGGGCCTGATTCTGATGCAGCATGGCATTTTCACCTTCGGAGGGACCGCCCGGGAGAGCTACGAGCGGATGATTCGCCTCGTGACAGAGGCGGAGGTTGCCTTGTCGGCCCGCGGTGGCGGTCCTGAGAAGACTGCCCTCGGAGGAGGGTCTTTCGCATCTTCGGATCTGCGCACGCTGGCAGCCATCCGCCGGGAGGTTTCGCGTTTCCGGGGTCGAGCCTGCCATGCGGTTCTGAATCACTCGCCGGAAGCGGCAGGGTTCGCGTGCCGGTTCGATGTGGCCTCGCTGGCCACGAGGGGAACGCTGACACCGGATCACAGTATCCGCACCAAGCGCGTGCCCGCGATCGTTTCCTCGCCGGATGACGTGGCGTCCTTTGCGGTACAGATTGAAGAATACTTTCAGCGGCATCAGACTGGTCAGGCAGAACTTGATCCGGCCCCGCGCTGGGCGGTTTGGCCGGACAAAGGAACGATCGCATTCGGCACATCGGCGGGCGAAGCGGCGATCGTCAGAGACATCGTGGCGCATACCGTACGCACCATTCAGCAGGCGGAGGCCGCTGGTGGATGGCGCGCCCTCCCCGAGAAAGATCTGTTTGCGATCGAGTACTGGGATCTGGAGCAGGCTAAGCTCCGCAGCACTCCTGCGCCACTGCCGCTTCAGGGGAAGACGGCGATTGTGACGGGTGCGGCAGCCGGCATTGGCCGTGCGATTGCTGAAGCCCTCGCAAAACAGGGGGCCACCGTGACGGGAATGGATCTTAATCCGCAGACACCGGAGCGGTTGTCCAGCGTCCCGGGACTCTCCGGGAGGGTGATCAACCTGACGGACTATGATCTGGTCCGATCGGCCGTTGATGATGTCGTCGAGGCAACGGGCGGGCTGGACATACTTGTCAGCAACGCTGGAATCTTCACCGCGGGAGCAAATTTCGAGGACATGGACCCAGCGAATTGGGCTAGAAGCATGGAGGTCAATCTGACGAGCCACATGAGGCTTCTGCAGTGCTGTGTTCCATATCTCAAACTCGGGGTGGAACCCACCGCGATTTTCGTGGGCAGCCGGAATGTGAAGGCCCCGGGGGCAGGGGCTGGAAGTTATTCGTGTGCCAAGGCAGCGGTCACGCAGCTGGTGCGGGTGGCCGCTCTCGAGCTGGCTCCTCACGGCGTCCGCGTGAACATCATCCATCCAGATGCTGTTTTTGATACGGAACTGTGGACGCCGGAAGCCTTGGCCCGCAGTGCGGAACGCTATGGGCTCACCGTCGAGGAGTACAAAACACGCAACCTCATGAAAACGGAAATCCGCAGCGCCGACGTAGCGGCGATGGTTTGTGCCATGGCCGGTCCCATCTTCGGAAAAACCACAGGTGCTCAGATCCCTGTCGATGGGGGCAATGACCGGGTCATCTGACCTGATTCCATGGCTCCATGGACACCAATGCCGGCAACCTGACCGATTTTTCGGACCGATGGCCTGCGGTGGTTGTCAAGGAACTGCGCCAGGGTCTGCGCTCTCCATTCTTCGTTCTGCCATTCATTCTGCTGCACGCGTTCGCTCTGCTCGCTCTATCGTCTGAATACGCCGACGGCAGGGCGGTTGCTGCCGGAAGCCATACGGTGGCGCGTTTCACGGTGATCCGCGAGGCAGGGGCCTTCTGGTCGGTCACCGCCATTCTCGTGGCCATCGTCATGCCTCTCCGCACGTTTTCGTCGCTTCACGATGAATGCCGGGGAGGGCAATCGGAACTGCTGATGCTGGGCGGTCTTTCCCGCTGGCAAATAGTGCGAGGCAAATGGCTGGTGCAGATGATTTTCTGCGGCCTCGCACTGGTTTCCCTGACTCCCTACCTGCTGGTCCGCTACTTCTTCGGAGGATTCAATCTCCTCAGCAATGGGCTGACACTTCTGAATGTCGCCGGGGCAACCTCGGCGATGAGTGCCTGCCTGATTGGGGCCAGCGGTTACCGGTCACTGGCCACGCGTTTTTTTGCAGTCGGCATCTGCTCGGCATGGATCATCATGGCAACACTCATGATTCAGGGGGTTACTGTTGCAGCCGGCAGCCTCGTGGGAATTCCCGCCTACAGCATCTTCTGCGGGTATTTGTTCTTCATGCTCTACACAGTGGCTGGGCTCCAGTTGGGACGGGCTCATTTGAAGGTGTACTTGCTTCCTTTCGAGGTGAGTCCAGGCGGCACCATTCTCGTGCTGATGGGAATATTTCCGTTTCTCATTCTCGGCTGCGGTTTTGTCCTCGCGGCGGTATCTGTCTGGCTGGTTTGGGTTGCCCTCGTCATTCCAATTGCCGCCCTCCTGCTGAGCGATCGCCCGTGGCAACCAGCCAAGGGCCCACTCCCTTCCAGCATTTCCGGCTTTGATACCAACTGGCGACCGCTGCACTGAGCCGACCGTGGATTCCCCGCGGCACCTGCAACAGGCTCCAGACGCGCGCGACAAAAGTTTTGTCTTACTGTCGTGATTGTCACCACTGAGAAAATCCTGTCGCACTGTCCACCCAAGTCAGGACAGCGTGAACGATCCGGTGCGGGCTGCGTCACAGAAGGTCTGTCCATCTGTCTGGGGCAGTGCACACGCGCCAGATGGGCCGTCTCGCTGCCGTCATTCTCACTAATGAAAAGTGCATCACCGCGACAGATGCACTTCAGAAGGTCTGTCCCTTTGTTGAGGATCAGGACTTCGGGCGGAGGATGCAGAGTCGCCAAGAGGTCTGTCTCACTGTCGTTTTGCGCACTGCCGGGAGGTCTGGCCAACTGTCTGGTCCAGGGGTTGGCGGGTTCCGGGGCTTGTAGCGTCCCAGGAGGTCTGTCTTACTGTCGTTTTGCGGGACTGGTTGCCCTGAGAAGGAGCGCTGCTGGGTTCGCGCGATGCTGGCTGGGGTATCAGCGTGGGTGGCGTGTGAGGACCCATGCCATGGCTTCGTCTTTTGAGTTCACGAGGCCATCCAGTTGGGCATCGTGTACGTCGCGGAGAACATGGGCCATGTGGGGGCCGGAAGAGTATCCGGCGGCGAGGAGGTCTCGTCCGGTTACCAGCCATGGGGGCAGGGTTCTGGTTTCGGCGGCTTCCGTCAGTTTTGTCCGCATGAATTCCCAGTTATCGAGGAGGCCATTGCTTCCGAGGCAATCGACCCTGTGCAGTTCGAGTTCGTCTGCGAAGCCTGGTTCTGCGAGCCATCGCCGCACCTTGGCGGGGCGCATATCCTGCACGTGCATGAACTTCATGTGATTGGCGACGGCGGTGACGACGGTGGAGACGATCTGATTGGGAAACTTGAGCCTTGTGAGGATTGACTCTGCCATGGTGGCCCCGACGCGGTCGTGTCCGTTGAACCTGATGCGTCCCTCTGCTGGGTCGAGGGTGCGTGTTGCGGGTTTCCCGGCATCGTGCAGCAGCACGGAGAGCACGAGGGGCAGGGAAACTTCTTCGGGAAGCAGGCTGAGCATGAGTCTGGTATGGGTCCAGACATCTCCTTCCGGGTGGAATTCGGGTGGCTGGCTGCAACCTTTGAGGGCCTCCATTTCGGGGAGGATGATGCGCAGCAGACCGGAGGCATCGAGGAGGTCGAATCCGCGCAGGCGGTTCCGGTGCAGGAGGATGCGCATGAATTCATCCCGTACCCGTTCGATGCTGATTTCGGTGATGGAGGGTGTTTCGGCGCGGAGGGCGGTCCAGGTGGCGGCGTCCATCTGGTAGTCGAGGGCGGCGGCGAACCTTACGGCGCGCATGAGCCGCAGGCGGTCCTCGCGGAATCTCTGGATGGGATCGCCGATGGCCCGCAGCACCTTCGACTGGAGGTCTGCCCGTCCGCCGACGTAATCGATGACCTTTCCGTCTGTTGGATCGAGAAACATTCCGTTGACCGTGAAGTCCCGGCGCTGGGCGTCTTCCTGGGGAGTTGCGAAGGTCACGCTTTCCGGGCGGCGTCCGTCGCGGTACGAGCCATCGGTCCGGAACGTGGCGATTTCGAACATGGCTCCGCCCTCATGGACCACGACGACTCCGAAATGGGCACCGACGTACTGGGCCCGGGGGAACAGTTGGAGCACCTCCGGCGGGGTGGCATCGGTGGCGATGTCGTAATCGTGCGGTTCCCGTCCGAGGAGTTCGTCCCGCACGCAGCCGCCGGCGAAGTAGGCGACGTGGCCCGCCGCCTGGAGTCGACGTGCCATTTCCGCCGCGGTCGCGCGCAGGGCTGCTGCATCCATCATTTTTCCGGACATTCTGCACATTCACCGTTCGAGTGGGCCTCTGCAATGAGGGATCGGGCCCGGTGTGGGACCAGGATGGTTCCATGAATGCGGATTAAAAACGTGGCTTCGTTCCGAAAGAGCACCCGTTCCCCTGAGTAATCAACCATTGCCAGGGACTGTGCGGGTATCCGGTCATAAGCCGACCGCGCCTCCGCCATGGCCCCTTACCGGCTTTGCAACTCTTCACCGTTTCCATGCCATGCTGAGAATCAACGGAACGAAATCCTCGCGCTTCTGCGACGGCACGAGCCGCCGTGGGTTCCTTCGTCTGGGTGCCCTTGGGCTGGGTGGCCTCGCGATGCCGGAACTGCTCCGGGCGGAAGCTGCGGCCCAGACGAAGGGCACGAAGTCGGTCATCATGATTTTTCTGCCTGGTGGACCGCCGCATCAGGACATGTGGGATTTGAAGATGGATGCGCCGGCTGACATCCGCGGGGAATTCCGGCCGATCCGGACGAAGGTTCCCGGGATCGAGATCTGCGAGTTGTTTCCGAAGATGGCGGGCATGATGGACAAGTTTTCGATTATCCGGAGCATGGTTGGGGCGCGGGGAGATCATGCGGCGGATCAATGCCTGACAGGGCGGGGGCCGCAGAACGCGCCGCAGGGCGGCTGGCCGAGCATCGGTTCGGTACTGTCGAGGGTGCATGGTTCGGGTGCTCCGGGGGTGCCGGCCTTTGTTGGTTTGTCTCCCAAAATGGGTCATGCGCCATGGGCGAATCCTGGTCAGCCCGGTTTTCTGGGGCCAGCCCATGCTCCGTTTCAGCCGAATGGGGGAGGGGCGGGGGACCTCGTGCTCAATGACATTTCGCTCGACCGTCTGGCTGACCGCAAATCGCTGCTGACGAGTTTCGACGGTTTCCGTCGGGATGTGGACAACAGCGGGATGATGGAGGCGATGGATGCTTTCCAGCAGCAGGCCATGGGCGTGCTCCCGAGCAGCCGGCTTTCGGAAGCGCTCAATCTGGACAAGGAAGATCCGAAAGTCCGTGCCCGCTATGGTGGTGGCACCATGAAGTGCCGCGACGACGGAGGGCCGGAATGTCCGGAGCAGTTTCTGATGGCGCGGCGGCTGGTCGAGGCGGGGGTGCGCTGTGTGACCATTGGCTTCAACCGCTGGGACTGGCATGGGGCCAACTTCCGGCAGGGCCGCGAAGTTTTCCCGCAGCTTGACAATGGGCTGACTGCCCTTGTCGAGGACCTGCATCAGTCCGGTCTCGACAAGGATGTCAGTGTGGTCGTCTGGGGCGAATTCGGCCGCACCCCGCAGATCAACAAGGATGCCGGGCGCGACCACTGGCCGCGGGTTTCCTGTGCGGCCCTTGCCTGCGGGGGGCTCAATCATGGACAGGTGATTGGTTCGACGGATCGTCTGGGCGGCGAGGCCAACAGTCGGCCGGTCGACTTCCAGGAAGTCTTTGCGACCCTCTATCATGCTGCCGGGATTGATACGAAGACGGTGACCATCAACGACCTCAATGGGCGTCCGCGCTACCTTGTCGACGAACAGTTCAAACCCCTGCCTGAACTGGTGGGATGAGGAATGGCGATGCTTTCCGCCGATTTTTCTTCCCTGAACCCGTGGCTTCCGGCCGCCGCTGAACTCAACTCCATGATCTCATGCTGACAATTTTCTCCAGACAATCCTCGGGTTCGTTCTGCGATGGTCATTCGCGGCGGTCGTTTCTGCGGATTGGGGCGCTAGGGCTTGGTGGGCTTTCGCTTCCCCAGCTGCTGCGGGCGGAGACCGGGCAGGGCAGGGGAAAGTCGCAGAAGTCCCTCATTCTGGTGTATCTGCCGGGCGGACCGCCGCATCAGGACATGTTTGATCTGAAGATGGATGCGCCCTCGGAGATCCGCGGGGAATTTTCGCCGATTGGCACCAATGTTCCCGGGATTCAGATCTGCGAGCATCTGCCGCGGCTTGCGAAAATGGCGGACAAGTTTGCTTTCGTCCGCAGTGTGGTGGGCGCCAAGGACCGTCATGAATCGTTCCAGTGCGTCACGGGACGGCTCAATGACAATGTTCCACCGGGTGGCTGGCCGGAGATTGGCAGTGTGGTTTCGCGGGTGCAGGGCGGGGGGCCGTCGGTGCCCTGCTATGTGAATCTTTCTCCGAAGATGCAGCACACGCCCTACAATCAGGGCCGCACCAGCTTCCTCGGGGTGGCCCATGCGCCCTTCATGCCGCTGGGCAGTGTGAAGGATGACATGTCGCTCAATGGCGTCACCATCGAACGCCTTGCGGACCGTCGTTCGCTGCTCACTTCGTTCGACAGTTTCCGCCGGGAAACGGACGCCAGCGGGGCCATGTCCGGTGTCGATTCCTTCACGGAACAGGCCTTCGATATCCTCACATCGTCCCGGCTGCTCAAGGCCCTCGACATTTCCGGGGAGGATCCGAAACTCCGCGAACGCTACGGCAAAGGTACGGAGAAGATCCAGGGCGACGCCGCGCCGCGCCTCAACGAGCAGTTTCTGCTGGCCCGGCGTCTCGTCGAAGCCGGTGTCCGCGTGGTCACCATCAGCTACAGCTTCTGGGATTGGCACGGCCAGAATTTCCGGATTGCGAAGGAGAATCTGCCGGACTTCGACCAGGCGATTTCGGCCCTTGTCGAGGATCTGCACAACCGTGGCATGGGCGATGATGTCTCCGTGCTGGCCTGGGGTGAATTCGGGCGCACTCCCCGCATCAACAAGGATGGCGGGCGCGATCACTGGCCGAATGTTTCCTGTGCGCTTCTTGCCGGGGGTGGCATGCAGACGGGGCAGGTGATTGGTTCCACGGACCGGCTGGGCGGGGAAGCGAGCGACCGTCCGGTTCATTTCCAGGAGATCTTTGCGACGATGTACCACAATCTTGGCATCAATCCGAACACGACCACGGTGCCGGACCTCGCGGGGCGCCCGCACTACCTTGTCGATGGTCAGTTTCAACCCATGAAGGAACTCGTATGAGCCCTGCCGCCCGCCGATTCTCCAGCCTTGCGCTGCTCTCCCGCCGTCCCTGCGGATCCCGGATTCTGCTCGCTCCCATCGGTGCGGTGCTCCTGGCGTCCGACCCGTCGCAGGCTGCCCTGCACATTCATGCGGGGGCACCGGCCGGGCAGGAAGCGGTGCTGTCCTCGAAGGATGCCAGTCTCCAGCTGGTGGCGACGTCCACGGACGATCATGGACGCGCCGCGGACGTGACCAGCAGTGTCCGCTGGGTGGTTGAGCCTGCTGGAGCCATCGAGATTTCGCCCGCGGGTATGGCCACTCCGCTGGCTGACGGGACGGCGACGGTGACGGCGGCCATGGAGAATGGCGGCAGTGCTTCCCTCAAGATCACGGTTTCCGGATCGGCGAGCCCTCGGCCGCTGCATTTCACGAACGACATTGTGCCGGTCCT
>CAZSDE010000106.1:0-9064 GCA_964605435.1 uncultured Akkermansia sp. | reverse complement strand
GACCGGCCGATGCGGGATCTTCGGCGGCAGGGGCCGCCGGGGCAGGCTGCGTAACAGCCGGTGCCGCCACTGGCGTCGGCACCGTATCGGCCGCGGCATCAGGTATTCCCGCCGGCGGCGGCGGGACCGGAGTATCATTCTGCGCAAGCAGCTTCGCCCGCAGCGAGGCCGAAAGCCGTAAAGGCGGCTCGATGGTGGACGACGAATCAGCAGCCAGCGCCGCGATGGCGAGAGGCAGCGTGAGCACAAGCGGCAGGAGCCGGGATCTGGAAGACATGAGAGTGACGGGGAAAGATGGTGAAGGGTAAAGTGATCAGTTGCCGGAAGGCATGACGACACGGCGGCGGGGCGGCGCATTGTCCCGGCCCCCGCGTCCCTGCGGAAGACTGGGCTGCGTGGCCTGAGTCTGCGGCTGGGGTGGATTGACAATGGCGGGCTGCTGGACCTGAACCTGCGGCTGCACTGCCTGAACCGGCTGAGCCCCCTGCACGTTCGGGACCGCACCCTGTCCTCCCCCGGCGAGGAAGTTGACCATGGCGGCATTGTTGTTGAGCGGCACTGCCTGGCCATTCACGATGACGGTTCCCGCCGCCGCGGCAGCCGGATTCGGCTGCGCGTTGTTCATCCCGGGCACGACGGCCTGGGGAGCCTGGTACTGCGGCACCGGCAGGGCTCCGCCGGGCGCGGGCTGACCGGGCCGGGGCATGCCTCCCGGACCCCTCATGTTGCCGGGAAGCTGCGGACCACCCTGAGGACCACCCGCGGCAGCACCGCCCTTCATGTTGGACAGCGCCGTTTCGTCAAAACCGATCTCCTTCTGCTGGCCGTCCTTCTCAAGAATCACAGTCGTCGTCTTGAGCGTCCGCCCGCGGTTCAGTCCCACGATGCGGATGCCCGTCTTGTCCGATGCCTTGCGCGGCGAAGCGTCGCTGTAGACCGAAATCCGCTCGCCATTCGCCTTCGTGTTCACAAGGTATACCGTGAGGTTCTTGGTCGAGCCGACGTAGCCCGCGAGCACCATGCCCTCGAACGGGTCCGCCACCTCCGGAGGCGGGGGAGCCTTCAGTTCAAACTCGAATGGGCTCTTCGCCTGCAGGTTCTCATAGCGGGAGACGTCGTATTCCTGCGGGGGAAACGCGGCGGGAGCAGCGGGGTCGGCCGCGGCCTGCTCGGCGTGCCCGGTGGACGTTCCGGCCATGGCGGCGGCCACGGCCGTCAGCCGGATGGCCTTGCGGATGAAGTGCAGTCTACTGTCCATTGCTGGAGGGGATGGGGTTGGCAACTGGTTCGGATGCAGGAACCGGCTCGGTCGGTAGCGCCGGAACCGCTCCGCTGCTGGTTTCTTGGACTGGCGGCTCCGGAATTTGTTCAGCCGAAGCTTCTGTCACTGCCACTTCCATGGCGGCCCCGCTTTCCGGCGACCACCATTTTTCAATCATGAGCGTGCACTCCACGAGTTGCTCGGCGTCATTTTCCTCATTCTTCCGGGGCACCATGGTGAGGCGGGGCACAAAACGGAATTCCGTCGGCTTCTGGAGCCGGTACACGAACGTCATCACATCGGCCCATGTGCCCTTCACTTTCGCCTCGTAGCGGCTCCGCACAAACGGCAGTTCATCCGAAGGCATCTGCGTATCCAGCGGCCGCGGCGACAGCAGTTCCAGATCGAGCCCGGACCGCAGTTCTCCCTGCACGAGAGCATCCAGATACGTGTCCCGAAAGGCCTCGTCAGGGTACTCCTTCAGATTCGTGCCGATCCATTCGCGCTTACTGGCAGCACTGTTGGCTTCCCGCTTCCACATTTCGAAATTGCCAGCCTTGCCGCGCAGCAGACCGAGTTTCCGCTGCGTCCTCAGCATCAGACCGGAATACCAGGTCCAACCAAGGATATTGGCGATCAGGAAGATCCCGACCCCAAGGATGATGAGCATCCGCTTCTCGCTGGGTTTAAGCTGCGTCATCGTCTTTCTTCCTCGTGGTTCCTTTGATCTGGAAGGGCACCGCCCCGCCCTTGGGCGCTTCGACCTTCGGAGTCCACTCGTACTCCTTGAGTGCAGGGTTCGCCTTGATCTTGGTCGTGTAGAGAATCGCGTTCTGGCTGGTCTGCCCCTCACCCTTGATGGTGATGTCGGCCACATCCTCGCCCTCCTTGTGGTCACGCTCAATGTCGATGCTGGTGACCCGCACGTTCATGCTCTGCTGCTGATACAGCGGATCAAGGACCTGCTTGAGAATTTCGATCGGATACTTGTTCACGTTCACCGCAGCTTCCATGGCCTGCTCCTGGCGGACTGTCGTTTCGACCCATCCATACTGCGACTGCAGAGCATTCACCGTCTTCTGAAGGCGGTCCGTCTCCTGCTGCGCCATGAACCAGCGCACGGCAAGAAACCCGGGAATCAGCAGGTACGCAGCCGCACAGGCCATCACGATGCGGCGGATGCGGGCTGCTTTGGCCGAGCGGATCTTGCCGAGCGCCACCGAGGGGGGCTCCAGCGAGGACGCCACCTGAGGCGGAGCCGGAGCCGGACGCTTTTCCTGAATCACCCGCGCCCCGAAGACTTCCCCGAGAGCTTCCGCCGCACCCGGCTGAACCGCGTCCGTCCACAGCCTCACACTCTCCAGTTCGGGAGCCATCTGCTGCATGTACAGCGGCATGAGCAGCTGCTCGATCTCCTGAGCCGCGGCTGGCGTGAGATCCGGCGTGTTGAGCGCGTGGAAATAAAGCGGCTGATCACCCCGGGTCAGACAGAAGACCAGTCGACCCAGTTCCTTCCAGATCACCAGCGAGTTATCCGGCAGATAGTACAGGTACGGCGACACCTCGAACTGCCGCGGCGGCTGCTTCGGCAGCACATCTGCACGCGCTCCATGGAGCACACTCGCCAGCAGCAGCGTCTGCCCGCCATCCTGCTCTGCAATCCGGTAATCCATGAGCCGGCCATGCTCCGATTCCGGCTTCAGATTCTGCTTCTCCAGCTGCACATCGACAATGTCCGGCAGCAATTCCGCATCCGTCGTCGCCGCCCGCACAGGAACCGCAAAGGCCGCCGCCGCCGGATAGCCGAACACCCGGCACTGGCGGCAGTCCGCTGGACCCGCCGATTCCGCAAGCACCTCCGCCTGCTGCCAGCCGGCCGGAGTCTGACGCCAGAGTTCCCACGCCTGTTCCCCCGGAAGCAGGATCGAATTTTCGTTGGGGTTGGCTGTCTGTTTCATGAAAGCGGGGAATCTCGGAAAAGCGGCATGCGAATCACAGGGAACGCCAGGAGGCTACTGGAAAAGAGGGACTTCTTCGCGGGTTAGAATCTGCGGGTTGGCATTCCGGCCGCGCACGATCATGACCACTCGCTTCCGGTACTCCCCCACGGTGGCCACGCTCTCGATATGGACGGTCTGATCGTTCAGACTGAACCGCTGCTGCGTCATGGGATCACTGGCATCGATTCCCAGCATCTGAAAAGCGGTCCCGAGATCCTGCAGCTTCTGGTCGTCCTCCGTATCCTCGACCCCATCCGCACCCCACCGGAAATTCTGCACGAACTCGACCGCTTCCTCCACAAACCGCGGGTAGTCATCCTGTGGATCAGCCGTCGGACTGCACGCCAGCATCGCCGCCGCAATCACCTTCGGCTCAGCCTCGTTCAGGTCCAGGCCCCCGCTGCTGTAGATCGTGAAGAAATCCCGCCAGTCCGGCGCATTCGCCGCCAGCAGGTCGAACCCCGGCACCAGCAGCAGTTCGTCCAGTGAATAGAAGGGACGATTGAACGGATAGCCGATATAACCGAGTTTCTCATAATCTTCCCGCTCCATCCCCTTGAGCGTGGTCTGATCATTCTGATCTGTCCAGTCCACCAGCCGGTCAATGAGGGTATCCGCCTCTTCCGACCCAAATCCCCAGAGCGCAAAGAGCCGCTCGAGAAGCACCCGGTCCTGCATCTGCAGAATCCGGTTGATGTTGAACCGCCCTCCCTCCCCGCGGATCCGCACCGCCACGGTCTCTCCCTCCGCCAGCATCGGATTCGTCTCCATCGTCATGTTCAGCAGCGCGGCATCGTATTCCTTCACCACCGGATTCATGGCCACATTGATCCCCATCTCCGCTAGCTGCCGCGCCCGGAAGGCCTGCTTCTGCGCAATCGTCAGATCCATGTCGTGCGCCACGATCCGGATCGTGCTGTAGATGATCAGCGACAGCATCGCCACCAGCCATATCACCATCAGCAGCGCCGACCCGCGGCGATGCCTCCGGTTCTGCTTGAGGGAACGGTCAGTAATCAGCATGAGAATCAGAAAATGGAGAAAATCCGCAGCATCAGGGCGCAAGCCGAGGCTTCAGCCCCGTCTGCTTCCCCTCACTGTGACCACCGGACAACGATTCCGTTCACCCGAAAGCCTCACCATCTCCCTTTCCGATCCGCAGCCGCGTATTCATTACGTCACGGCAGGCCGACACCGGGATTCCCCGGCTGCACAGTTTTTCTAAAAATTCTGCAGCAGTTAACCGCTCCAAAGGACAGACCCGGCACCGCGCATCACAGTCTTCCAGCACCAGAAAAAGACCATTTCCCCTTCCGAACCGGAGATTCCCTAACAAATTTCATTTCAAGCGGAAATCTGCAAAAAAAGTACCGCTTCCAGGGAAAATTTTCTTGTCGGCGCGAGGGTGCGGACTACACCTGATGAGGTCTCCGCAGCACCCCGTTGCATCCATCATGCCCTCCCTTCCTCATGCCTCCCCCTACGTTCCTGCCAGGCGTTCCGCCTGCTCATGGAATGCTGCCGGCGGTGCGGGTGCTGGCACCTTGCTGCGCGGCCCTTTCCAGACGTCGGCAATCCCGGCTGATGGACCTGACGCAGCGCGCCTTTCCTCTCTATCCGCGCAGATTTTCTTCCGTTTTTCCTCTTACCTGACCCATGCCTTCCTCAGACCGGCTCCAACTTCTCTGGCAACACGTTTCCGAACACCTCCGGCAGAACGTGGGACCCGATGCCTTCGCGCGGTGGTTTTCCTCGGCGACACTGCTGGGAGCCTCGGATGAAGGGGTGAAGGTAGGCGTTCCGGATTCGATTCACCACCTTTGGATCGAGGAAAACTACCTTCCCGCCCTCCAGAAAGCGTTCGCCCTCGTCGTCGGAGAAGCGCCGCCCCTCAGCATTGCCGTCGCGGATGGCATGGCGACGGGAGCCCTGCAGCACCCTCAGTCCGGCCATCAGGCAGAATCCACCAGTCCGGCCGAAGCAAGCACGGACGGGGAGCCCGATCCCGCCCCGGTCGCCGGGCTGTCTGCCGATCGGAATTTTGGCAGCTTCGTGGTCGGCGCCAGCAACCAGTTCGCCCATGCCGCCGCCCATGCCGTCGCCGCGGCTCCGGGCAGGGCCTACAACCCTCTCTTTTTCTACGGAGGATCGGGACTTGGCAAAACTCACCTCATGCAGGCCATCGGCTGGCAGATCGCGGCGGCCCGCCCGAAGGCCAAGGTACTCTACATCACGAGCGAGGAATTTACGAACCTCTTCATCCAGGCGCTGCAGACGAATACGATCGTCAAGTTCCGCAAGCGCTTCCGGCAGGCCGATGTCCTCCTCATCGACGACATTCACTTTCTCGCCGGCAAGGAACGTTCCCAGGAGGAATTCTTCCATACCTTCAATGCGCTTCTCGACGGTCACAAGCAGATCGTCCTGTCCAGCGACCGGCCACCCGGGGAAATCAAGGACCTTGAATCCCGTCTGGTGACCCGCTTCGAATGGGGACAGACCGCGGAACTCACTCCTCCGGACGAGGAAACAAGGGTGGCCATCCTCCGCAAAAAAGCGGAAGCCCTGTCGATCGACGTGCCCCCGGACCTCATCCACTGGCTGGCCTCCCGGGTCCGCAGCAATGTCCGCCGGCTCCATGGAGCCTTCATCCGCATGGCCTCATGGATCTCCCTGAACGGCCCCCTCTCCCTCAGTCAGGCCGAGGAACTGCTCCGGGACCTCCTGCGTCAGGAAGCGGAAAACTGCATCACCATCGACCGCATCCAGAGACTGACGGCGGAATCGTTCGACATCCGCCTCGCCGACATGGTCAGCCGGAAACGCACGGCGGCCATCGCCTTCGCCCGGCAGGCCGCCATGCATCTCGCCCGCGAGCTGACCGGACTTTCCTATCATGAAATCGGCGAAGCCTTCGGGGGACGCGACCACGGCACGGTCATGCACGCCTGCCGCACCGTGGAGAAGCGCCTGCGCGACGACGAATCCCTCCGCCTGCGCATCACCGCACTTGAAACCGGGCTGCGGCGCAGCATCTGACGGCTGCCATGCCGCCTTCTGTTCCGCCTCCCGCCCTCCTCGTTCTCGCCGCCGGCATGAGCAGCCGCTACGGCGGCAAATCCAAGCAGACCGACGCCATGGGGCCGGGCGGAGAAACTCTGCTCGACTTCTCGGTCTTCGATGCACGCGCCGCCGGATTCGGTCGCGTCGTCTTCATCATCCGCCGCGAAGGCGAGGAGGAATTCCGTGAACGGGTCGTCCGCCGGCTCGCCCCGCACCTTCCGGTGTCCCTTGTCTATCAGGACATGACCGATCTTCCTGCGGGCTTTTCCGTGCCCGCCGAACGCCGCAAGCCATGGGGCACCGGCCACGCCGTCTGGGCGGCGCGCCACGAAATGACAGAGCCATTCTGCGTCATCAATGCCGACGACTTCTATGGAGCGGAATCCTTTGCGGCAATGGCCCGCTTCCTCCGCTCCCCGGGACCGGCGGATGCCCCGGCCGCATGGAGCATGGTCGGTTTCCGGCTCCGCAATACGCTCAGCGAACACGGTCGCGTGGCCCGCGGGCTCTGCTCCGTCGACGCTGCAGGCCTGCTCTTGGGCGTCGAGGAACTCACGGATATTCACCGCACGGAAACAGGGGCGGAGAACCGCACCGAGGGCACCACACCGCGACCGCTCAGCGGCGACGAAACGGTCTCCATGAACATGTGGGGCTTCACCCCCGCTGTTTTCGGCATCTTCGGTGCGGAATTCACCCGCTTCCTTGCATCATCAGCCAACAACCCAGCCGCCGAATTCTACATCCCACTTGGAGTCGATGCCGCCATCCGTTCAGGATCCGCCAACTGCCGCGTCCTGCCCACCGAAAGCCAGTGGTTCGGAGTCACCTGGCCCGATGACCGCCCCCGCGTCGTCGCCGCCATCGCCGCCCTCTTCGCCAGCGGTCAGTACCGATCCCCCCTCTGGACCTGATGGCCGTATGCCTCCTGCCAGGGAGCAGAGAGGCTTCTCTGGAAAATGAGGGGCCGCTCGCCCGGCGTCGGTTCCCGTGTCCGGTTCCCCTGCCGGAGCCGCCCGGCAACCCTCAGGCCGATGTGTCCCGGTGCGTCGGCACCGGCTTGCCCGGGCGGAAGTGCTCGGCATGCTCCACCGTCGCCCGCAGACCCTGAAATTCCCCGGACGACACCACCAGGCCGTCCCGCAGCGACGCCAGCAGCTCCGCAGGATCCGCTTCCGCCCGCAGATTGACAATCAGCTGCCCCCCCGCCACCGGCTCGTCCAGTTCCATCCCCAGCTCCGGAACATAATCGGTCCGCACAAGGTTCACACTGGCCAACTCCCCGGCCAGACTGCCATCGGGACTGAAGGTCATCTTGAAATGGGCAATTTCGGCACCGGCCTCCGCCAGCCGCCCCTGCACCCTCTCAGCCAGCACGCGGAGAAAGGCGTTGGCGTCGAATTCATCGTCATGGCGCAGGGAAACCGTCGCATTCAGCCAGCCCAGCAGGGCTTCACCATCAGCGTAGACCTCATAATCGACAGCCATCGGAAACCGGCGCGACTGCTCGGCGGACAGCAGCACATCCATGAGTGGCGTAAGTCCAGCACCGTCACGCAGCGCAGCGCTCATGACCCGTGCCTCCGGAAACTCCCGCTCCAGCACGCCCCTCAGTTCCTCCAGTTCCTCCGCCGCCAGCAGGTCGCTCTTGCTGATCACAATGACGTCCGCCTCCTCCAACTGCTTCCGGAAGATGTAGACCACCTTTGCAGAAAAATTCCCACCCGACTCCAGTCCGAAGATCCGCCGCGCCCGCACGGGATCGACCAGCACCGCCAGCGGAGCGATGGTGAACGCATCGCCATAAAGCCTCCGCAGAGGATAGGTCACCGTGGCCACCAGATCCGTGCAGCTGCCCACGGGCTCGGCAATGAAAACATCGGGACGCGCCGCGGCATCAAGCTTCTGCGCCGCTTCCACGAGCGTGCCGAACCGGCAGCAGAAACAACCGCCCGCAATCTCCTCAGTCGCAAACCCCTGCCCCCGCAGCAGCTTCGTATCGACGAGCCCTCCCGCCTGATCATTTGTGATGAGCCCGACCCGCAGTCCCTGCTCCGAGAGCCGCCGGGCCACCGCACCCACCGCAGTGGTTTTCCCAGCCCCGAGAAATCCTCCAATCATGATGTAGCGCGCTCTTTTCTCCATGGAACCCGAGCATGCGGCTCCGCATGCCACCCGCAAGCCGGGAAGCCAATGCGCCTCTGGGCGGGATTTTTCCGTTTTCCCTGACTCTCCCCGGGCAACCTGGCACGCTTCCCGCTTTTCCATCGTGTGACATAGGTGCCTGGTTTTCAGGCCAGCACCGCTACCATTTCCTTCGGGGGGAGGATACCGCGCCAGTGCGCCGTCCGTTGTCCGCCAAGGCTTCGCAGAAGGCCGGGCGTGTGTTCGCGGACCACCGCACTGGCGCGGACATTTTTCCCCGGGCCACGATTGCTCTGGCAGGACTCAGGATTCCCGGATACCCACAAATCATGGCCGCTGCAGCCGTCCGCGCCTTTCTCCCCGCCCACCCCTGCGAAAAAACCCTGCTCGCCGCCGTCTCCGGAGGGATCGACTCGGTCGTCCTGCTGCACGCCCTGCACGAAACCGCCACCGGCCACCGCATCGTCGTCTGCCACCTCAACCACCAGCTGCGCGGCCGCGACTCAAACGAAGATGCCGTTTTTGTCCGGGAACTCGCCGCCGGGCTCTCGCTTCCGTTCATGGAAGGATCCGCAGACATCCGGGCTCTGGCGGA